>CAZRYI010000024.1:2169-15461 GCA_964604255.1 uncultured Nitrospirota bacterium | reverse complement strand
CCCATCGGCGCTGTGCGCTGCCGATGAGTTTTTTACCCTCTGCGGTGATTTCATAGCGAGAACTTGCAGCAAAACAAAGCGGATCTCGTGCACCTATTTTTCGTTTTTTGGAGGGAGGACTGTGCATCTCCGCATCAACGCCGAGTTTCTTCAAACCGAGCAGCAGGGCTTTGGCAATCGCAAAATAAGCGCCTCTGATGCCGGATGAAAAAAGCGGGTTATTGTTGCTTGCTGTGAGACTGTAAGTAAACTCTCGGTCATGTAGCAATGCGCGCCCGCCGGTCATTCTTCGAACCAGGGTGCATAAAGGGTCTTCCGATGTGCCTACAAGCGATGTCTTTTCAAACTGTTCGATCCAGGTGGTTTCCAGTTTTTGAAAACTGCCGATTGAAAAGGCGGGCTGAGACCATCGGTAAAATCGAAGGGTGTGGGGGACTTTTTGCTCGGAAAAAGCAATGGCAATGGCTTCGTCAGTTGCCATGTTGACTGCGGCAGATTGCGGGGAATCGACAATAAATCGCCAGGTATTCAAAGGGCGATCCCTAAATTTAGGTGGTTCCGCTACCCGCTACCGGGTTTTGTGGGGGGTTTACTGCCGGATAGAGGATGCGATTCATTTCTTCAAGCTGTTTAGAAAACAGGGAGAGCCATTCCGGGTCAAGTGCTTCACCACGCAGCAAGGTGACTTTGTTTGGATTGATGGCTTTACCGTTTTTAATCAGGGTGTAATGCAGATGCGGCCCGGTACTTAAGCCTGTTGATCCGACCCTGCCGATAAAATCTTCCTGCTTGACCCGCTTTCCTTTTTTAATGCCCTTCCAGAAAGAAGAGAGATGACCATATAAAGTCTTGTATCCGTTCTTGTGGCGAATGATGACTGTTTTGCCGTTGCCGCCCTTCCATCCGGCGAAAATGACCGTGCCATCAGAGGCGGCACGCACAGGCGTTCCGCGTTTGGCGGCGAAATCAATGCCTAAGTGGGGGCGATTGACTTTTAGGATGGGATGGATGCGCCGCTTTGAATAACCCGAACTGATATAGCGATAGCGAAGCGGCGACTTTAAAAAAGCTTTTCTCAGGGAACGTCCTTCGTCATCATAATAATCGTTCCCCTTCCCTTGCGGATTAAAATAATAAGCGGGATAGGAGTGTCCCCGATTGATGATCTCTGCGGCCAGCACACGACCGGAGCGAATGATGCGACCGTCTTTTTTGAAGACTTCGTAGACGACGTTAAATTGATCGCCCCGACGAATATCCAGGCCAAAGTCCACATCCCAGGCAAAGATGTCGGAGAGTTTCAAAATAATTTCGGAAGGCACACCTTGCGCTTTTGCAGAAACATACAGTGAACTGTTGATGGTGCCGACACTTCGGGCAATTTCTCTTATTAAGGGCGTTTCTTCTTTGGAGGCAAACCATTTTTCGCCGGAGCGTGCCACTTTTAAAGTTTGTGTCAGCCCAAACTCATATTGGAGCGATGCAAAACGAACAGGATTTTGTTGAAGGGTGACTTGCAGGCTTTGTCCTGCTTGTATTTTCCTCAGGTCGAAGACGGGTTTTGAGACTTTGGCAATTTCATGAATTTCCCGAGTGGAGACCCCTATTTTAGAAAGCGCCTTTGAAAGTGAATCACCTCTTTTAAAGGTATATTCCTGAACAAGGGTTTCTGCTTCAGGTGTAATCTCAGCGGACGCGACTTCCAAAGGATCTGAATCAAGCGCTTGTTTAGGAGGAATCGCTGCCAAAGGTTTTGCTGGCGATGTTTGTTTTGTAGGCTTTGTGATGTTTTGAAGCGGTGGTACAGCTTTTTCCGATGCAGGGAGAAAACTTGTTCCCAAGTAAAAAAGAGTGAGAAAAGAGACTGTGACCAGGATCAGGGGGCGTGCAGGGGTTTTAAATTTTGTTTTACGCATCTTCTGTCGGCAACTCCTGATAAAGCCTTGGGGTAAAAATTCGCGACACTTTACCCCAAAAGGCATAAAAACAGCAAGACCTCAGAGACACTTTTTTAACGGTATTGCACAGCCCATCAAACTGTGAGACTTTATTGCTCCTTAATTAAGCAGATATAGACAGAGCTTAGGACGGAATGTCATTTTTTAGACGATTCAAGAAAAAACTTCATGAGAACCCTGCAATTGATGCGCTCTATCGTAATGTGTCGCCAATTGAAGCCGATGTCGAAAAAATCATTGCAGCCTTAAGTGACATGGCGATGGTCTTCCGGCGCGTCGAGGATTCTCTTTTTAAACAAGCCTTGCTGGATCAAATTGAAGAGTATGATCTTCGCATGGGATCTCAACTGAAGAAAAAAATCGATGAAACAAAAGCAGCGGCGATGCGCAAAAACATCAGTAGTTTGGCCCTGCTTTCATTTCACAATGAGCTGTCCGGGCGCTGGCCAGGAACATCCATCGCCTACGCCTTGACCGATGCATTGCATTACGAACGCTATCAATCGCTCTCTTCCGGCAAAGGTTTCGCCGACTATCTGGCGTATGCAAACAAGCGAAACATTCAGAATGACGATCAATTGATGACGCCTGCTCATAAATTTGGAAATGATATCGCCCAGATTCTAGAGATTTCCGACCCCACATTTTATTTTATTATTGCCCAGCAAACGACGGTGATTTGTGAAAGCGCAGGAAAACTGGTGCGCTGGGTGCTTTTTGACGAAGAGATTGCGGCAGCAGAATGATGCATGGCCTGATATCCAAAGCAAAGCGGTATGCCCCGCCGGTCATTTGGATGTTGCTGATCTTTGTTGTTTCCGGTGATTTAGGCTCCATGAACAATACCAGCGGCTTTCTGGTGCCACTGATCCGTTCATTTTTTTCTGAAATTTCATCCGAGACTTTATCGTGGATACTCTTTGCAATTCGGAAATCGGGACATCTTTTTGAATATGCCGTATTGGCTATTTTGTGGTTGAATGCGCTCGGTGCTGGCGATGAGGGCATTGTCAGGCATCCGGCTCGCATCGCCCTTCTTTTTACGGTTGTTTACGCGGGCCTTGACGAAGTTCATCAGGGCTTCGTAAAATCTCGCACTGGTAGCGTAGTCGATGTCGGCATTGATACCCTCGGTGCTTTCCTGGGACTGGGACTTTGGAAAGGGATGCAAGCTTTTCGACCGCATTCAAAAAACGCATTAAATAACGGTTCAAATAAACGGTTTAAATAGTGGATGACTTAAACAAAGAAGGTATTAAACTACGGCTTTTTGGATGGTGGTTTGCCTGGGGTGCTTTTTCGACGATCATGCTCTTGATTGTTTTTAAAGGCGGCAATCTTGAAATCTGGCAGATGTTCGCGATGGTTCCGCTTGGCGGCATCGCCGGAGGCATTGGTGGCCTGGTCTATTTCACAAAACGGCAGCAAAATGGGAATAAGCCCTATTAAGCCTGCTGCTATTGCAAGCCGCCTACTCAATCTTGTTTATCCCAGATCCTGCTTTTATTGTAAAACTTCGCTACAAAACCAACCAGAAACCGCCTCGTGGCAAGGATTTTTTTGCGCAAGCTGCTGGTCAGAGGTAAAACGCTCCGAGGGAGCAACTTGCCCACGCTGTGCCGAGCCTTTCCCTTCTCAAGTGACACTTACGCACAGTCCTCAGCATCTTTGTGGCGATTGCCGAAAAAGTCCTCCCGCCTTCAGCCGAGCCATCACCCCCTACAGCTACGAAACCACACTTGCAAAGGGCATCCTTCTCCTGAAATATCAACAAAAAACCCGTCTGGTAAGCTGCTTTGTTGATCTCCTGCTGGACGATCTTCGTTCTTTGGCATTTGATCAAGTCCTGGCAATCCCTCTGCACAGCCGCAGGTTGCAGTCTCGCGAATTCAATCAATCCCTCCTGCTGGCAAAAGGACTTGCAGAACAGCTGAATCGCCCCTTGCTGATTGATGTCATGAGGAGAACAAAGGAAACCCTACCCCAAGTTGGTTTATCACTGAAAGATCGAAAAAAGAATGTCCATCGTGCCTTTCAAGTCACAAAACCTGAAAGGGTCATCGGGCAGCGCTTACTTCTGGTTGACGATGTCTACACAACCGGCGCAACCTTGAGAGAAGGCGCAAAGGTACTCACTAAAGCCGGTGCCAAAGAGGTCTTTGTGACTGCAATCGCCCGAATGGCCCTACACTGAGGCAATGGCAATATTGCAAACATTTGAATTAAAAAAATATATTCAGGAAGCTTGATCTGGATTGTCCACCTTTGATATTCTCGCCTGTTGCGGTGATGCCTTACGGATGAATTGAGTAGGATCGAAGCTGAATCAAATCGGCTTTTTATTAACCTGTATTTTAGGCTTGGATCAATAAATGACTGCAACACGTTTTATCGGCGGCTTACGCAAATATGAAAAATGGTTCGGTATTGTTGCCCTCATTTTAATCAGCATCGGTCTTTACACAGGTTTGGTGACGTCCTCCCCGGATTATTATCAGGGAGAAGTCGTACGCATCATGTATGTGCATGTTCCTTTTGTGCAAACGGCTATGCTGGCCTATGCCACCCTCTTTTTCTGTAGCGTGTGGTATCTCTGGAAACGGGATGCCGTAGTTGATAACGCCTGTCATGCCGCAGCAGGACTCGCCCTCTTTTTTACCGCTGGCGGTTTAATTACCGGAGCCATCTGGGGAAAACCCACCTGGAACGCCTGGTGGGTCTGGGATCCCAGACTGACCTCTTTTGCCATCCTGTTTATGATTCTTGTCGGCTACCTCATGCTGCGAACCTTTCTGGATGATCAGGAAAAAAGAGCGACATTCTGTGCGATTTTAGCGATCATCGGTTTTGTTGATCTGCCCATCATCCATTTTTCTGTTGAATGGTGGCGTTCGCTTCATCAACCCCTTTCTATTTCAACCCGGGGTGTCAGTATCGCCCCCAACATGCTGCTCCCCTTTGGACTTATGTCGATCGGTGTGGGCATTCTTTTTACTTACATGCTCATGGTCAGAACACAAATGCTCTACCTGGAACACCTCTTTGAAGCAAAACAAGGGCGTTTTTTGAGTGAAGGCGAGTCATGACCCAATACGACCTCATTGAAGGTAGAATTAAATGAAGGGCTTTTACATCCGTTGGATCGTGTTGGTTCTCCTTTTCGGAGGCATCGGCCTTATGGGCCTTGTCCGCTACAATCAGGAGGTTAAAACGATCTCACCGACAAGCTTATTGGGCAGCGAATCGGCATCGGATATACGCTTGATGGGCATGATTCACCCAGGAAGTTTTGTGCGAGCCTCGGGGGATGAACCCTTCCGTTTCAAATTAACTGAAGACGGCGTCAAAGTGGATGTCGTTTTTTCTGGAGACGATGCCGACACCTTGAGAGAACTCAAAACAATTGTCGCGATCGGACGCTGGGATCGCGAAACAGGCCGGTTTGAGGCATTGGATATTGCCCTCATTCCCAACTATGGTTTTATTTCTTCGGCCTACCTTTTAACCCTCATTCCCCTCGCTTTTTTCCTCTTTTTCATGGAAAGACGAGTGGCAATTCTCTATGTTATGATCAAAGAAGAGAAGGTTTATCAAGCGGAGAAGGTGCTGTGATGTCTGGAAAAAAATTGGGTATTTTAGGGAGTATTGTCATTGTCGCACTCGGGCTGGGCTATCTCGCTTTTGGTAACTTTGGAGACAACTTGGTCTACTTTATGACCCCTTCTGAAGTGGTCGTTCTGGAGCAAGATCGTTACGGGAAAAAGATGCGTGTTGCAGGCATGGTGGTTGAGGCCAGCATGGAGGTGATTCCCGACACACTGAAACTGCGCTTTGACCTAACCGACGGCGTAGAGACCATCCCCGTGGCTTTTGAGGGGATTCCGCCTGACCTTTTTAAAGAAGGTACAGGGGCCGTTGTTGAAGGGTATTGGGACGAAGATCAGGTCTTCCATAGCCACATGATTATGGCAAAACATGAAGAAGATTACATGCCGATTGAAATGAAAAAGGCCGGTGTTGAAATGCCGAAAATGGGATTGCTTAACACCCTAAAGGTCAACTAAGCTCAACTGGATTTAAGAGGTATATTTTGCTTTATTTTTTATTACAAACACTGGCAGTTGAAGTCCCTGCAATACCCACTCACATTTGTCCTAGCAAGGCTGAGTCATGACGGTTGAGCTGGGTCATTTTGCGGTTGTCACCGCACTGATTTTATCTGTTGTCGGAATTTTTGTGCCGATGATCGGGCTTAAAACTCGCAATGGCACCTGGATCGTCGTCGGACGACGTGTCGTCATTGCGGCCTTTGTGATGCTTACAATCGGGATGGCGACGCTCATTTATGCCTACCTGACTGAAGACTATTCCGTCAAATATGTCTCTGCAACCTCGAACAGCAAGTTGCCGATTTTCTATAAAATCGCAGGACTTTGGGGAGGGCATGAAGGGTCTCTGTTGCTCTGGGCATGGATCCTTTCTCTCTATTGTATGCTGGCTGTCCTCATCCATTGGAAATCTCAGCCCGTAGTGATGCCTTACCTCATCATGATTGAATCCATCATTTTATGCGGTTTTCTCCTACTTATTCTGTTCCTGTCGAATCCCTTTGAACGCAATTTTCCCGCCCCTTTAGACGGCAGAGACCTTAATCCTCTGCTGCAAGATCCTGCAATGGTCGTTCATCCACCCCTGCTCTACATCGGTTATGTCGGCTTGTCCATCCCATTTGCCTTTGCAATGGCAGCCCTTTTTTCGGGGAGATTGGGTGAAGAGTGGATCAAAGCGACACAGCGCTGGACCGTTTTTGCCTGGATCACCTTAAGCCTGGGTATTGGCATGGGTGGTTACTGGGCTTATTATGAACTTGGTTGGGGTGGTTACTGGGGCTGGGACCCGGTCGAAAATGCCGCCTTTATGCCTTGGCTTGCCGTAACAGCTTTTTTGCATTCGACGATGGTGCAGGAAAAGAGAAAGATGTTTAGGGTATGGAACCTTTTTCTCATTATCCTGGCCTTCTCTCTTTCGCTGATCGGCATGTTTCTTGTTCGGAGTGGCGTTCTCTCTTCCGTGCATTCTTTTGCCACTGACCCTGGTAGAGGTGTATTCATCCTGGGTTTCCTGGCCTTTATGTTGCTACTTTCTTTCGGCACCCTAATTTTAAGATCTGGAAAGCTAAGAAGCACGGTCAAACTGGAGTCGATGGTTTCACGTGAGTCGATCTTTCTCTTCAATAACCTCTTTTTTATGGTCGCCCTGGCAACCGTCTTTGTCGGTACCCTCTATCCCCTGCTCATGGAAGTGCTGGAGTTTCAGAAAGTTTCAGTCGGTGCGCCTTATTATAATGCGGTCTTCATGCCGGTTGCACTCGGACTCATCTTTCTGATGGGTGTCGGCCCCTACATCCCCTGGAGAAAAACAACTCAAAAAAACATCAAAAAAGTCTTTACACGGCCCCTGCTAATCGCCTTGTGCTCCATCCCCTTGATCTTTGTCCTGGGCGTTCGAAAACCCTATGCGCTGGCCGGACTGGGAGTCGTCGCCTTTGTATTGTCTGCCATTGTCATTGATTTCAACAAAATTGCCTCATTCTGGGCCAAACGAGAAAAAGTGAATCGGCCGCAGGGTCTTGTCTCAGCCTATAAAGGAAACCCTCGAAGAATATCTGGCATTATCATTCACTTAGGTGTCATCATCATGGTCATCGGCATCATCTTCTCATCAATGTATCAGACCGAAAAAATCCTCATCATGAAACCAGGCGAAGAAGTCGGGATCAAATCCTTCCGATTTCGGATGGCGAGTCTCTACAATGTGACGGGTGTTAACTGGGGCGGACAGGAAGCGCTTTTTGATGTCTACGAAGATGGGGAAATTATCGCTCAGATGAATCCACAAAAACGCTTTTACACCGTTTCTCAAACACCCACAACTGAAACAGCAATTTACCAACTTCGCATGGGCCATCTCTTCGTCACGATTCCAGAGGTCGCCCCGGATGGCTCCTGGGCCCGAGTTCGAATCCTCCACAATCCCCTCGTTACCTGGGTTTGGTACGGCGGCGGCATAATGGCGATCGGAGCCTTCATGAACATCTTACGAAGAACCCGCCGAAAACAGTCAACTGCCTCTGATCGCTCTGTCCTGCCTTCAAAAATCGCAAGCGATGTCGCGACGGGCACGACAACGACACAGCAGGCCGGCTAGTCGAATGCTCGGGGTGATTTCATGAAATCTATTTCTGCATGGCATGTTCTTCTTTTTCTTGGCCTTTTTGGTCTATTTTTCATTTTTTATCAAGGCCTCTGGGGCGACCCCTCGGCACTTCCCACTGTGATTATCAAAGAACCAGCCCCAGACTTTACCGCGCCAGAGCTCTATGGCGAAAAAAACATCACCCTGAGTGACCATCTCGGCAAGGTGGTCGTACTTAATTTTTGGGCCTCCTGGTGCCTGGAATGTAAATTGGAACATAAGTTTTTACTGGCCATCAACAAACATTTTGAAGACAACCCGGACTTTGTCATGTACGGCGTCAACTACCAGGACAAGGATGATCTCGCCAAGGCCTACCTTAGAAAATATGGCAATAATTTTGAGCATGTAATTGATCTGAAAGGAAAAATTTCAATCGATTACGGCGTGTACGGCGTGCCAGAAACCTTTGTGATCGACAAAAAAGGGGTGATTCGCCATAAACATATCGGACCGATTCTGGGTGAAGCCTACTCTGACATCATCAAAACCAAGATTGAACCGCTCTTGGCCGATAAGGCGATATGATCATGAAACCATCCCTTTTCTTAACTTTGTTTTTCCTGATTGCAGTGCTGCCCTGCGCCATGCCACAGGCGGCGCTCGCACAAAGTGAAGCGCTTCCACCCGGTTTGGACGCAAGTGATGATCGCTTACAAAGAAAGCTGAGGGAGGTCTCAAGAACACTCCGTTGCGCGGTCTGTCAGTCAGAAACGATCTGGGAATCGAATGCAACCCTTGCGATTCAGATGCGCGATATCGTCGAGGAACGCCTGATTGCAGGGGAATCTCCCGATGAAATCCGGGCCTATTTTGTCAGCCGTTACGGCGACTACATCGTCTTCAAACCACGCTTCAGAGGACTTAACCTGCTCTTATGGGGTGGCCCCTTTATTCTTCTGGCCATCGGAGGATTCATTTTATTTTTCAAGTTGCGCTCGTGGACATCACCTTCTAGCAAAGCCGATATCGAAATAGATGAAGCACTCACCACAATGGACGACAAACAGCGCAAACGGATTGAAGACGAGCTTCGCTCTATGAATTAAAGCGTATCAAGGAGAATTACCCCCATGTTTCAAATGCTCATCACCCTGCTACTCGTCGCGACAATTGGCCCGCTCGTTTTGCCATTTTTTCGAAAAAAAACGCTGACCTTGATTGATGACCAGGCTGCAGCGCTTGACGAAGAAGAAGTCGATCTCAAAATTGAACGACGCACGCTGGCCTCGTCTATCGCAGAACTTGAAGTTGATTTTCAACAAGGCAAGTTGGCATCGAATGATTACACTCATCAAAAGCTGAAGTTTGAACATCGGCTTTTAGAAGTGCTGGATCGACTGGAGCAAGTGCTGAAAGTTAAACCCTCAAAAGGGAAACAGGAAAAAAGCGTTCAACAAGGTAAATCATGGTTTTCAATCGCCATCCTGATTCTCATTGTGGCAGGAGGCTCAACAGGCACTTATCAATTGATTCAATGGAAATTTGAACAGCAATCTTTTGCCGCCGACAGCAATGGCAATGCAGGTATTCAGGCTTCTGCCCCCATTGATCCAGTCAAAATGGTCGCCCGACTCGAAAAAAAGCTCGCAGAAGATCCGAACAACCTTCAAGGACAAATGATGATCGGCCGATCTTACATGACGATGGGACGATGGGACGATGCCCAAAAGGCCTGGACAAAGGTGCTTGAGCTTGATCCCAGAAATTACACTGCCCATTACCGTTTAGGAGAAGTTATTTTAAGCAACCCCAAAACCGGCACACGCGAAGAAGCAGAAACGGCGCTGGCCCATTTTGACAAAGCCCTGCTGAGCGTTCCGCAAGATGCCAGTATCCTCTGGGCAAAGGGGATCGTTCTGCTTCAGTTAGGACGTATTCAGGAAACAGATGAGATCTGGGCCGAAGCCTTTGGATACATTCCGGCAGGAACAGAAAGCTCTGAAATGGTAAAAAAAGCTCTGCAAGACCTTCGCTCAGGAAAGATGCCGACATCGCAGTAACATCGTGTAGCGGCAAAAATGCCTCATGAAATCCCCCCTCCTTTTTGTTTTTTTCTTCACACTGGCTTTTCTTCAAGCGGGATGCACTGAAAACAATGGGACAACAGAAGTCACCGGGCCTCCAAAACTGGGCATTGAGGTCGGTGACATCGCCCCCGATTTCAGCCTTAAAAAATTAGGCGGAGGCAGATCATCCCTCTCCGACTATCGCGGCACGGTCGTCCTCGTCAACTTCTGGGCCACCTGGTGCGGCCCCTGCAAAGCGGAAATGCCTTCGATGGAGGCCTTGTATCAACAGTTTAAACGTGAAGACTTTGAAATTCTTGCCATCTCGATTGATATCAACAAAGAGACCGAAGTCACAACTTTTATTCGAGACTTTGGTTTTACCTTCCCTGTCTTACTGGACGATCAGTTCACGGTGAACGATCACTATCAGGTACGGGTCGTGCCCACCACCGTCGTTGTTGATCGCAATGGCATCATTACACATCGACTCCTAGGCGCAAAAGATTGGAACGACCGTGACTCGAAACTATTTATAGAAAAATTGACTCAAAACAATTTATGATAGAATATCTATTTATCTTGCACTCATAAGGAGGTCACTTGGAAGCCACTGGAAACATGTCTTATATGATCGCCTTTTCGGCGGGTTTTCTTTCGTTTATTTCACCCTGCGTTCTGCCGCTTGTCCCTTCTTATATTTCTTATATCACGGGTCTTTCTCTTGATGAGCTGACTTCACCGGAAGGAAAGGCACGCGCCAGGGAAATCGCCCTGAAAAATTCAGTGATGTTTATCTTGGGTTTCTCGACCATTTTTATCTTTTTCGGGGCCTCAGCAACCTATATCGGAAAATTTTTCCTGACAAATCAGAATATCATTCGCCAGATTGGCGGTTTGATCATCATCTTTTTTGGCCTCTACATCATGGGCGTTTTTAAATTTGCTTTTATGTCTAGGGACACTCGACATCAATTTCAGCGCAAACCGGCTGGTTTTGTCGGTTCCTACTTTGTCGGCATCGCCTTCGGAGCGGGTTGGACACCTTGTGTCGGCCCGATTTTAGGTTCCATCCTGCTCTACGCCAGCACCACCGGCTCTGTGATGGTCGGCATCCAATTGTTGGCCGTCTACTCTCTGGGTTTGGGTCTGCCGCTTTTTCTATCTGCGCTTGGAGTGCAATCCTTTCTCTTATACTTCAAAAAGACAAAACAATACCTGGGGTGGATTTCCAGTGCCAGCGGTGCCTTCCTCGTTGCCGTCGGCGTCATGATCTTTACAAACTCCCTCACCCGCTTAAGCTCTTTCCTCACCGAAATCGGCTTTGGTTGGACCATCGGACAATAAACAACGCGGCGACAATATGTGGCGATTTTTTTTAATCTTACTCAGCATCGCCTTCATTTGCTTGCCTAAGCCCTCTGCCGCAGAGCCTCCGCGAAACTATAGTTTTCAGGAGATTGCAAAAAAAGAACGGGCGGCAATCATCAATATTCGCTCCGATGCAGTTGCCAGAGAAGGAAATAGCCCACTAAAAGATTATTTTCGTTTAGGCAAATACCTCAAACCTGAGCTGAAAGAAGGCAGTCTCGGCACAGGTTTTATCATTGATCCCTCAGGTTTAATACTGACCAACTACCATGTACTCGCCCCGCCTCCCAGATATCACATCGTGGACGAAATAACGATTCATCTGGCTGATGGACGTGCATTTCCGGCAAATGTTGTTGGCGCAGACAAAAAGCTCGATATCGCGATACTACAAATTAAAGACGACAAGCCTTTTCCTTCAGTCGCTCTGGGGGATTCAACAATATTGAATATTGGTGAATGGGTGATGGCCATCGGCAACGCATTCGGGCTTGAAGAGACGATCACCGTCGGTGTTGTCAGTGGAAAAGGTCGCGTCCTGGGTGCCGGGCCTTACGACCAATTTATTCAAACCGACGCAGTCATCCACGCTGGAAATACCGGTGGCCCCTTGTACAACCTTCGAGGCGAAGTTATCGGTATCAGCACAACCGTCACCATGGCGGGAAGCGGTATTGGGTTTGCAATCCCGATTGACATGGTGAAACAAGTTTTGCCGATGCTCAAAGAGGAAGGAAAAATAACGCGCGGCTGGCTGGGTGTGATGATTCAGACACTCACCCGGGATTTAGCCAGGGCTTTTCGTTTCAAAGCGGGAGAAGGCGCACTCGTTTCCGATGTCATGCAGCAAAGTCCAGCTGAAGCTGCGGGTGTCAAACGGGGTGATATCGTCGTGAAGTTTGATGGAAAGCAGGTAAAAAAAATGCACGACCTGCCAACGCTGGTCGCGCATACACCGGTTGGAAGCACCGTCATACTTGATGTGATTCGAAACGGTCGTCCCCTAGCCATTCAGATTACGATTGAGCGATTAGAAGAAGAGTAAGTTCTGATTAAGTGACTCGGGTGGATTTTTGTAGGCCCCAGCCCAACATGAAAATCACCATGCCAAGCAGGGTAAACTTCATAAGAAAAGCCATGCCTTCGTCATTTAAGGCAGACACGATCAGTGCATCGAAAATCAATAAAAGCCCAGCCCCCTGAACGATCCGACCGAAATAATACAAGTACTTCATGACATTCCTCCAAAACCAAAACAAGCTATCATAGTGAGATATTTTAAATCAATTTAGAGCCGCTCTGATTAAGTTTGAGTTGTAGAGACTTGCCCGATGCGTTTTTTCCTTCCCAGCCAACCCGTCAAAAGCAGTAAACCACCCACCACGAGGTACAGAGAAGCAAGGTGAAGATGCGCCCTTGGATTCGGATCATTTTCGGGATGTAAGGTCACCCTGATCCAACGCATACCCCACCAGAAAATCGTAAAGATCGAAGAGACAATGAGGACGGTGTAGGCCTGTAGAGGGGCCTTGTCTCCCTGCCGTGCCATCCAAAGCAGGAAAACACCAATACTAAAAGAAAGCACCACAATGACCAGATTAAAAAAAGAAAAACGATCCGTGCCCCAACGAGTGTAAAGTACATACAGCCGAAAGCCCCAGGAGAAAAAAATAATCAGACCAGAAATCACCAATAATGT
>CAZRYI010000024.1:0-2069 GCA_964604255.1 uncultured Nitrospirota bacterium | reverse complement strand
TATTATCCCGGAAGCTGAGCCCGGACCGATGGACTTACTCAAGCAAGGCAGCTTGAAGCGACAACGCGCTTCCTCCCGCCCTTATCCGAGGCCATCGGATCCACCCTGGACCTGGAATGACAAGACATGAACACCCTTGCAAAGATTAAGCTCTGGGGTCGCACGATTGCTGCGGTTTCCTTAGGCGAGGATGATGAAGTTGCAGCCTTCGAGTACGATTCGGCATTTTCTAAAAGTGGCATAGCGGTTTCGCCCTTGCTGATGCCGCTTTCAAATCGCGTTTTCAGGTTTCCAGAACTCTCACGAACAACCTATTATGGACTACCCGGCTTGCTAGCCGATTCACTGCCCGATAAATTTGGTCATGCCTTGATTGATACCTGGCTGGCAACTCAAGGCCGCCAACCGAAGGACTTCAACATCATCGAACGGCTTTGTTATGTCGGTGAACGCGGTATGGGGGCACTGGAATTTTCGCCAACCCTTGGAGAGAATAACCAACAAACAACACAGATCCAAATTGATCAACTCGTAAACCTTGCATCAGAAATACTCAGTGATCGCAAAGCGCTTCAACTGTCTTTTGCTGATAAAAACAAAGAACAGGCCCTGAGCGATATCCTCAGAGTCGGCACTTCCGCCGGTGGTGCGCGAGCCAAAGCCGTGATTGCCTGGCACCCAAAAACAAATGAAGTCCGCTCCGGCCAAGTACCCGTGGAAGAAGGTTTTGAATACTGGCTGCTCAAATTTGACGGCGTCAGCGGTAATCGGGATAAAGAATTAGTCGATCCACAAGGTTATGGCGTTATTGAGTATGCCTATTCCCAAATGGCGAAGGACTGCGGCATTGAAATGAGCGACTGCCGATTGTTTGAGGAAAACGGCAGAAGACATTTTATGACACGGCGTTTTGATCGTCTTGCTAGTGGAGAAAAACGTCACATGCAATCACTTTGTGCGATAGCGCATTATGATTTTAATCTCTCAGGCGCTTACAGTTATGAACAAGCCTTGATGGTGATTCGGCAATTAGGCTTGCCCATGCGCACAATCGAACAACAATTTCGTCGCATGGTTTTTAATATCGTCGCCCGAAATCAGGATGACCACGTCAAAAACATTGCCTTCCTCATGGACAAATCAGGACATTGGTCTCTTTCGCCCGCATTTGATCTGACCTACAGTTTTAATCCCACAGGTCAGTGGACCTCCATCCACCAGGTGACCCTGAATGGCAAACGAGACGACTTTACGATGGACGATTTTAAGGCCTGTGCAAAGATTGCCTCAATGAAACGAGGGTGGGCCGAGCACATTGTGAAAGAGGTTCAGAAGATTGTATCAAACTGGCAGGACTATGCCGAAGCAGCTGGTATTTCGGTTGCGGTGCGGACTCAGATCCAGCGGACACTTCGCTTGTCTGACTTTTAATTTGTATCAGAACAAATTATGCGGTATTGTACTTCGCAAAATCGTAACCGGGAGGAAAAGCACCATGAAACACCATAAGATATCACGATGGCTGACTTATAGCGTCGCCATATTTACACTTTTTAGCGCATCACTTGTCCAGGCAGAACCGATGGAACTGACCGTTTCAAAAGACAAAAAAGTAAGCATCGAATACACCCTGAGAGTTGAAGGTACGGTAGGATTAAAAATTATTGACAGCAATGTCGCAGACGCACCTATGACCTTTATTCATGGCGAAAAAACGATTCTACCGGCCCTTGAAAAGGCCCTAGAGGGAATGAAGATCGGACAATCCACACAGGTAACACTTCGACCGGAAGAAGGTTTTGGTCTCGTCAATCCCTCTGCCATTGTTGAAGTAAAAAAAGATCGCATTCCGAAATCCGCCTTAAAAGTGGGTGCAAAACTTCAGGCAAAAGAAACCGATGGAAGTACCAAAAATATTCTCGTCACGGAAATAAGAGAAGACACCGTGATCCTGGACTCTAATCATCCATTGGCAGGCAAAAAGCTCTACTACGAAGTGAAGATACTGGATATTAAAGGCCCAGTGGATCAATCTTAAACAATAAATCATAAAATCGAAACAGCCGCTG
>CAZRYI010000023.1:0-15531 GCA_964604255.1 uncultured Nitrospirota bacterium | reverse complement strand
TTTTGATTGCCTTTGTTACGATTGGGAAGATTTTGTCTATTACGACTTCGTAGCCTTTGGCGTTTGGGTGGATGCCGTCTCTTTGATTTAATGCGGGGATAGCTGCGACGCCTTCCAGGAAAAATGGAATGAGGCTGAGTTTGTAGTGGGCTGCCAGTGCAACAAAGGTCTGTTCAAAGGCCGTTGTATAGTTTGCGCCGTAGTTGGGGGGAATTTTCATGCCAGCGAGAATGACCTTGATGTCTTCCTTTTGAAATCGCTCAATGATGCCTGAGAGATTTTTTTTCATTTGCTGAAGGTTCAAACCTCGAAGCCCGTCATTTGCGCCGAGTTCCAGGATGACAATATCGGGTTTGTGGCGTCTCAGCACCCAGTTGAGTCGTCGTAATCCGCCCGCGGTGGTTTCGCCGCTCACACCCGCATTGATTACCTGATAGTCAAAACCCTGATCCCTGAGTCTTTTTGCAAGGACTGCGGGATAGGCCGCATCCATCGGAACGCCTAAACCGGCAGTCAAACTATCCCCAAAAGCCAGGATGATGCCTTTCGCTGCTGGGTTGGCATCTTCGGCAAGGGCAATTGCAGAGCTGTTTGCGCCAGCCCAGATGAGGAAAACGAATAGGAGAACCTTTAGGATGGCGCGTGATTTATAAATCACGCCTAATTCTCCGGTTTCCAGTGTTCTTCAAACTTGCCACCTTTTGTAATCCAAACAATGTAGGGGGCTTTTGTGACATCACCTTTTTGATCGAATTCAACATGGCCGAGTGCGCCGTCATACTTGATGCTGCGAATGGCGGCGATGACCTTTTGTCCCTCTGTGCTACCCGCAGTTGCGATGGCTTTTAGGAGAATATTGCTTGCATCGTAGGCATAGATGGCGTAGGGCGCGAGTTCATTACCGTATTTTGATCGGTATTTTTTTAAAAAATCCGCCGCATGTGGCAGCTTGTCCGGGTCGGGTGTAAAAGTGAGGTAGGTGCCTTCGGCGGCTGCACCGGCGATTTCGATAAATTTCGGGTCGATGACGCCGTCGCCACTCAGCATGGGCACGTTCAAACCCACTTCTTTTGATTGTTTAACCAATTGTCCGCCTTCAGGGAAGACCCCTCCGAAGAAAAAAAGGTCGGGCTGACGTGATTTTAATGTTGTCAGGATGCCGCGAAAATCCCGTTCTCCCTGAGTCACCCCGTCGAATGAAAGCACTTCGACACCATCATTCGCATAAGTGCCGAGACTTTTCCGAAACTCTTGGGCCAATCCCTGTCCATAGGTGGTTTTATCGTGCAGGATCGCAATGCGTTTGGCTTTTAAACCGGTGGCGACAAATTCTGCCGCGACACTGCCCTGTTGATCATCCCGACCTACCACGCGGAATACATTGGCATAGCCTTGTTCTGTCAGCTTGGGATTGGTCGAGGCGGGGGTGATCATTGGGATGCCTGCATCATGGTAAACCGAAGATGCGGGGATGGAAGCGCTTGAATTAAAGTGACCCACCATGCCGACAATGCCCAGATTGATGAGTTTATTGGCAACAGAAACAGCTTGTTTTGGATCGTGTTGGTCATCACCGACTTCCAGGCGGATTTGTCTGCCTAAGATGCCGCCTTTTGCATTCCAGTCGTCCACCGCAAGTCGTGCCCCGCGCTCAATATCACCGCCGAGCTTGCTCTGGTCGCCCGTCATGGGGCCTGCAACGCCGATGGCGATTTCAGGAAGCGGCGCTACACCATTTGTTGTACCGCCTTCTTTCTCGCAGCCGGTGCTGACAAGAAAAAACAGTATCAGTGCAAAGATGCCACAAGAGGAAACAGTGCGTTTTGTTTTTAAAAAAAGAAACGTTTGATCCATTTTAAAATGCCCTTTTCACATGATTGAGTCGGTTCTGTTCCGATAATGAAGGGTGCTTCAATGCCATCTTTTTCACAGAGGATGCCCTGTGCATTGACCTTTTTCAACACAATGCCTTCTGGCACCTGAAACGCGCTTGATTCTGTCCACGCCGCCTCTTTCATAAAATCTGTCCAGATGGGAAGTGCGGCGCTGGCTCCTGTGAATTCTCCTTCCTGGTTTTGATCAAAACCCACCCACACGACTGTCACCAGATCAGGTGTATATCCAGCAAACCAGGCATCTCGCAGTCCGCTGCTTGTGCCGGTTTTTCCGGCGGCGCTTCCCTTAAAACCCAATCGACGAACACCCTGTGCTGTGCCTGAATCAATCACACCCTGCATGAGGTGGGTGACGAGGTAAGTGGCTTCGGCTGAAATGACGCGGCGTGAGCGGGCATCGTCGTCTATTTCGTGAGCAATAGGTAGTCCTTCGGGGTCGATAATGCCGGAAAGAAAAAGCGGTTTGTGACGGATGCCACCATTGGCTAGGGTGGCATAAGCCATGCCCATTTCAAGCGGGGAGACTTCAATGCTGCCCAGTGCCAGGGAGGGTAGCGGTTTTAGCGGGCTTTGAATGCCGATTTTTTTGGCGATTGCCACAACGGCATCCATGCCAAGCTCTTGCGAAAGGCGAACGGTTGCTGTGTTGCGAGAGCCTTCAAGTGCGGCGCGAAGGGTGAGTGGTCCCAGATAGTTCCGGTCATAATTTTGGGGCGACCATGCCTTGCCGCCCACTTCAATTGTAATCGGCGCATCATTGATTTCGCTGATGGGTGTATAAGGCCGTCCGCCTCTGGCGGCTTCATCAAAAGCGGTGAGATAGACGATGGGTTTAAAAAGGGAGCCGGGTTGGCGTCGTGCATCTGTGACACGATTGAACTGGCTTTTTGGGTAATGACGCCCTCCGACCATGGCTCGTACCGCGCCTGTACGTGGATCAATGGCCACCAGTGCCGCCTGCAATGTCTGGTCAGGTGCAAAGCGTTTCAGTCGCGGATTGTCCTGCTCCAGTTTTTCCAGACCGCTTTGAATGGCCTTTTGTGCTGCCTGCTGCAATCTTACATCCAGGGAGGTAAAGATGCGGAGCCCGTTTGAATTTAAGATACGTTCAGGATATTGCCCCGAAAGTTGTCGCCGAATTTGATCGGTAAAATAAGGTGCTGTGTTCAATCTTTGTTTGGTTTTTTTGACGGAGACGGTTTCCGAACGGGCATTAAGATAGGCTTGTAGCGCAATATGTCCCTCGGAAAAGAGTGATTCCAGCACCAGGTTTCTACGTCGGATGGAGCGATGGGCATCTTTGACCGGCGAAAAAAGATTGGGGGAGCGGATCATCCCTGCAAGCAGGGCGGCTTCTCCCAGGCTGAGGTCTTTGACTCCTTTTTCAAAATAGAAGCGGGAAGCCTGACCAATGCCGTAGATGCCCATGATGCCGTTCTGGCCCAGGTAGATCTCGTTAAAATAGGTTTCCAGGATTTGCTCTTTTGAAAAATTTCGTTCCAAAAGCAGGGCCAGTACAGCTTCCCGTGCCTTGCGTTCCCAGGTTTTTTCACTGTTGAGATAAAAGTTTTTAACCAGTTGCTGGGTCAGGGTGCTGCCCCCTTGAACGATCTTTCCCGCCCAAAGGTTTACCCAGATGGCGCGTGCAATACTTTTGATATTGATACCGGGGTGGCTGAAAAACTTTCGATCTTCCACTACCAAGACGGCGTCTATTAGCACCTGAGGGACTTCTTCGAGGCGGATCAGGCGGCGCTCTTCCCAGGCGGATTCATAAAACCCCCCAATCATTTCCGGTTCAATCATGGGGATGGGTGGGCTTTTTTTAGGGTTTAAGGGGAAAGCGCTTGTTGGGTCGGAGAGGGAGGCTTGTTGTGTTATCTGCTCAATTTGACCGGTTTCAGAAAGCGAAATGTTCAGCTTGCGGCCCGGCTCATGATGCTCCGGGTAGTCGAAGGGGTGCAGATAAATTTCCAGTGCCCGGTCGGAGAAATAATATTCTCCCCTTTTACTCACCGGATGATCCACGGGGTGATAGGACAGACGTCTGAGTCGTGGGATGACTGCGGCTTGCTTGATGTTGAGGCCGGTGGCCAGTTTTAGCGGGGCAGAATAGATTTTAGAAGGGTGTTGCCACCGCTTCCCTTCAAAACGTTTTCTGACAGCTTCATCCAAATGGACGAGATAAGCGACCGAAAAGAATATCGCAGTCAAAAAACCGAGAAAAGCAAGGCGTGAAGCAATTTTTCTCTTCTTTTTTTGTTTTTTTTTGCGCGGTTTTTTCTGCCCGGCAGGCAGGGTCTTTTTTTGAAACTTCATTGCACAACTGTATAGCACACTTTAAATAGGGCTTCAATCATGAGACAAGGCATGTTTTTGCGATAAAATCAGCGGGGACTATTATGTGGTCAAACGCTTTTTTTGCGGCATCGAATCCAGGAGTCTTAGTCGCTTTAATTTGTATTTAAAAGTACTTAAGGGAACACCGAGGGCTTCGGCGGCGGCACGACGGTTCCAGCGTTCTTTTTCGAGTGTTCTCAAAATTAGGTTCTGCTCGAAGGCTTCAATTGCATTTTCTAGCAGTTTTCCATTTTGTCCATTTTGAAGTTCATTGAGACGATATTCCAGAGGGATGTGTTCTTTGAGAATGATGTCGCCGTCGATCAATGCCACGAGCCGTTCCACGAGGTTTTCAAGTTCACGGATGTTGCCCGGCCAGTCATATAAAGACAAGGCATCAATGGCCTTCTGGCTGATATCGACGACATTTTTATTAAAACGTTTGTTGTATCGTCTGAGAAAAAATTCCAGAAACTGCGGCAGATCTGAGATCCGTTCCCTCAGTGGCGGCAGTTTAATGGGGATGACGTTGAGTCGGTAGTACAGGTCTTCTCTAAATGTGCCTGAGCGCACTGCCTTGGAGAGATCAACGTTAGTGGCCGCAATTAAGCGTACATCAACCTTGTTGGTTTTGGTGCTGCCGACCCGTTCGATTTCTCCTTCCTGAATGGCACGCAATAACTTTCCCTGAAGTTCATATTTCAGGGAGCCGATTTCGTCCAAAAACAGCGTTCCGCCATTGGCAATCTCAAATTTTCCGATATGCTGACGGTAGGCACCCGTAAAGGAACCTTTTTCATGGCCGAACAAAGTGCTTTCAATGAGGTTCTCCGGCAGTGCCGCGAGATCGACCGTAACAAAAGGATGGTCGGCAATTTGACTACTATTATAGATGTGCCTTGCCAGTACCTGTTTACCCGTGCCGGACTCTCCCAGGATCAAAATGGTGACTGGAAGCGGAGCGACCTTTTTAATCAGGCGGTAGGTCTCCTCCATTTTTTTGCTTTGACCTGAGATAAAATCCGCGCTCAGGATCTGGGCCATTTCAGAGCGCAGATAAAGCAGCTCGCGTTTGTTGCGTTGGTGGTCGCTCACCTTTTGAATCAGGGAGAGGACTTCATCATAGTCAAAGGATTTTGTAATGTAATGATAGGCACCCAGTTTAACGGCCTGAACGGCGGTGCTGATGTCTTTGACTGCCGAGATCATGATGACTTCAAGGTCTGAAAATTGTTCTTTAATCTCCTTGAGCACATCCAGGCCGTTCATGTCCGGCATCAGCACATCCAGTAGGACGATTTGAACGGGGTGTTTTTTGATGAGTGTTAATGCCGTTTTCCCCCCCTCGGCAGTGATGACTTTGTAATTTTTGTGAAGGATGGTTTCCAGCAGATCCCGAATGCCTTCATCGTCATCAACAACCAGGACTAATGGTCTAACATCATGCATTGGGTGTACCTCTAGTGACTTAATCAAGGTCAGTAAATAAGGGATCGGTTTCAGCGACTAATAAAAGGGGAGGGAGGCATCAACGTCGTGTTCGAATTAAGAACAGGAACGTGTCAAGGGTTTATTGGGCTTCGACCGACGGGAATCATACGACAAAGCCAGGGGACATTTCAAAGAGGAAATGAAAGGGGGGGACGAATCAGAGCTTCCTTTTATTCTACAGGGGCTTTGATGCCGAGCACTTTTAATTTCCGATACAGGTGGGTTCGTTCGATTTGAAGGGCTTCGGCGGCCTTGGGCATATTCCATTGATGGGCTTCAAGCAGTGCAAGAATGTGTTCCCGTTCAAAAATACGTCGCGCTTCTTTGAGTGGCGGGGGAATTTCATGACGCTGTGCCGGTTTCGATGTTTCTGGCGGGTTCCGTTTTGAGATGAATTCTGGCAGATCGTGTGAGGTAATCATGGGTGTGGGCGACATGATCAAGAGCCGTTCGGTGATATTTCTCAGCTCTCGAACATTGCCGGGCCAGTGGTAGTGTTTGAGGTGATGAAAGGCATCGGGTGTCAGCCGCTTGGCACGAATGCCTTGTGCCCTGGAGATCTCATCAATGAAATAGGCCAGCAAGAGCGGGATGTCTTCGATGCGATCTCGAAGCGGTGGGGCATGAAGTGGGATGACGTTTAAACGGTAAAACAGATCTTCACGGAAGTGTCCCGCGAGTATCTCTTCTTCTAAATTTTTGTTCGATGCCGCAAGAATACGGACGTCGGAGACGATGCGGGCATTGCCTCCGACGCGATAAAAGGCCTGATCCTGCAAGACACGTAAGACCTTTGCCTGAGTCGCGAGTGACATATCCGCAATCTCGTCTAAAAAAAGTGTGCCGCCCGCTGCCAGTTCAAATTTACCTAAGGTGCGTTGCACTGCCCCGGTAAAAGCACCGCGTTCATGGCCGAAGAGTTCACTTTCGATCAGGTTCTCCGGGATGGCTGCACAATTCACTTCTAAAAAAGACGCATTCTTCCTTTGGCTTTTTTCGTGGATCAGTCGTGCGATCAGCTCTTTTCCTGTGCCGTTTTCCCCGGAAATCAGGACGCGGCTTTGAGAAGGGGCGGCGATCCGAATCTGTTCTTTCAAGCGAAGGATGGCCCGGCTCACGCCGACCATCTCATATTTTTTCTCAACCAGTTTTTTGAGCGAACGGTTTTCGGCCCGCAATCGAAATTCATCCAAACCGTGTTTAACCAGGAGCAGGATTTTTTCGAGTGAGAGTGGTTTTTCAATGTAGTCGTAGGCGCCGAGTTTTATGGCTTTGACCGCTGTTTCGATGGAACCGTGTCCTGACATCATGATAGCAATCAAGTCGGGGTAAAGGGCTTTGAGCTGTTGCAGGGTTTCGATACCGTCCTGTTCCGGCATCCAGATGTCGAGCAGGACGAGTGAGGGTGGATTGGCCTGAACTAAAGGGATGACCTCCAGGCCGCTTTCGGCGGTTTGAACCTCGTAACCTTCGTCAGATAAAACGCCTGACAGTGTGCTTAAGATTGCTGGCTCATCATCAACAATCAGAATAGTCTCAGACATATTTTGTTCTCCTCAAATTCTTAAATCCCCCTCGGTTCCCCTTTTTTAAGGGGGAGGTTTTGGTGCTGATGATGATTTATGGGTTTATACGGGGAATTCTACTGAAAAAATTGTTCCTTTGGGTTTTCGCGGTGCGACGTGAATTTGTGCATTATGGTCGGTAACGATGCGGTTCACGATGGCAAGCCCGAGTCCTGTGCCTGATTTTTTTCTTGAAAAATAGGGCAGAAAGAGTTTGTCGAGATCTTCAGCCGGAATGCCGATGCCTTCATCTGCCACATCAATGCGGACTTTTTTCCGTTCGGCATCGTAGCTGGTGACGATTTCTAAAGTGCCGCGATGATCCATCGCCTGGACGGCGTTCTCAATGAGATTGGTAAAAACACGTTTAATCTGATTGTGATCCAGGTTCACTTCGGGGGAAGAAAAATCGTGCCGGGTTTCAATCGTAATATGTTTATGGGCACTTCGATACAGTGAAATAACTTCCCGCAAAATCGGATAAAGGCTTTCGGGTTTTCTGCGTGGCGGTGGCATTCGGGCAAAATAGGAAAACTCGTCCACCAGTGTTTTCAGGTTGTGCACTTCGTTGATGACGATTTGTGTCGATTCATCAAAAATCTTATTAAAGTCGGGTGAACGCTGTTTGTATTTTTTTCTCAGACGTTCAGTTGAAAGTTGAATCGGTGTGAGGGGATTTCGAATTTCATGGGCAATCCGACGTGCCACTTCCTGCCAGGTTGCCAATTTTTGCGCACGGATCAATTCCGTCAGGTCATCAAAGACAATCACAAAACCTAAGGGTTTACGGTTTGAGCCATGCAAGACAGATAAGACGATGCGAAGGGTCAATAGACGTCCTCTCACTTCGAGCGTGACTTCTTTTTCCAAGGATTCCGCCCCTTTTTTCTCGATTTCTTTCAAGGGATGTTTCATGCCTTGCAATGTCGCTGCGGAAAAATAATCATTGTAATTTTGTTGAATGGCATCCTCGGCTCGGACATCTAAAATAGACTCCGCAGAGGGATTGAAGGTGGTGATGGTGCCTTTTTCATTGATGGAAATGACACCGGCGGCGATATTTTCCAGGACGCCTTGTAACTCTCTGTTGGAGGCGGCGAGAGAACGCGTGGTTGCACCGATTTTTTGCTGACTTTCTTTCAGATCAGAGGTCATTTTATTAAACGAATCAACCAGAATACCCAGCTCATCCTTAGCGCGCACATCAATCTGAAAGTTTAAATCCCCGTGGGCGACTGCCTGCGTGCCCTCAGCAAGTTTCTGAATTGGCACCGTGATATTTTTGGCAAGGTAGAGTCCGAACCAGGTGGCCGAAAACATGATGACCAAGACGATAATCAGAAAAGAAAGGATGTAGCTGCCTTTGATGGGATTTTTAAAGGCTTTGAGCTGTTTGTATTCTGCCACAGATTTTTTGATGCCGACCATCTTTTCAACCAGGAGAGAGGGGATCAGACGATCAACGACCAGAATTGCTGTGACCCTGTCCTTCACTTTTAGCGGCAGCAGGCTGCGAATTAAATCGCCTTGTGGGGTGGAGATAATCGAAGGAAGGGGCAGGTTTTGGGTTTTTGCACTACCCGGCTGAGCGTCGTCTGACAGCTTTTTTTCTAAAAAGGCTGCACCCGGTCGAAAAGGGTCTAAACTGACACCACTTGCTTCCGGGAGGGTTTCGGCCAGGATTTTATAGTCCGGGCTGAAGAGATAGATGTTGTGAAGGCCATGAGAGGCCTTTCGATTCTCGAAAAAAACAAGCAGGGCCTCAGGGTGACGGTCTAAGTGTTCCTGTTGTAGTAGTTGTCGCCCAATCTGTAAAGCATGTCCGGCAACCTCGCGTTCTGTTTCTCGGTAGTAGTCTTGTGCGACTTCGAGTGAAAGGTCGAGTGATTTTTCGACCTGGATGGAGAACCAGTTTTCAATGCTGCTGGTTAACAGACCACTTGCCACGACAAAAAGCAGGATGGAGGGAATCATCGAAAGTCCGATAAATGCGGCAATGAGTTTGCTTTTTAATGATGCCTTGTTTTTTTCCCGTCGCCGTTCAAAATAAAATTTAATGAGATGTCTGGAAAGCAGCAATACCAGCAGAATAGCGAGGGTGATATTCAGATTGACCAGGGTCACAACCAGGATGTTGGTTGAAAAGAGGGAGGGGCTTTCGACCCCTTCGAAAAAAAGGAAGGTCAAAGAGACCGAGAGCATTAAACAAAGTGCTGTGATCCAGACCGGTCGAACGTTGCTGCGCTTTTCTTTGACTGGTTCTGCTGCACCGAGGGCATTTTTTGTTCTGGCATTGCTCAAAGCGGGTACTCCGAATTATTTCCCGGCATCCAGAATAATGTAGGAGGAATCAGACCAAGGGGTATCTATTTCTAAAAACGGGATAAAAAAGAGGAAATATTCGAGATAAAAAGGCAGCTTGACCGCCTTCATTTGTGCTTTGACACTGACATAATAGCGGCGACTGCTGCCGAGTACTTTCAGAGCTGTGAAGGGAATTTGTTCAATTCGTGAGACGATCTTTTTCATCTCTTCAACATCGGAGGTATGTTTTTCAATCACCCTGCCATCGTCATTCAGGAGAATCAGATAGTCTTTTTTGAGGGTGTCATATTTGACGGTGTAACGAACGGTTTTTGATTGAATTTCCTCGTCGAACCAACGCTTTTCTCTTCGTTTTAACAGGATGTAATAATAGAATTCTTTTGGAATACCGTTGTGAATATCCTGGGTAATGCCCTCATTAAAACCTTCCCCCAAGTGTGCAGAAACCACAATTTTTTCGCCAATCACGTCAACGCGCACATTGCCAATTAGGCCTTTTTCGATCGCCATCGCTGGGCCGGTGGCGATAAAAAGGATCAGGATTAAGATCGTGAGTAGGGGTTTTAAGTGAATTTTTCTCAGCATTGTTGTCTGTCTTTTTTTCAGGGCTCGCAGTCTAGCACCTGCTCAAATCACTGTCTATGTCTACTCAAAAGGCGTGTCCCAGTGTGAAGTGAATTGCCCAGGGATCTTCATTCTCTTCCCGATTGAGTTTGTAGCCCCAGTCGAGTCTGAAAGGCCCAATCGGGGTGTTGTAACGCAGCCCGATGCCGGCACTTGACTTGACGTCTGCCGGGTCAATCTGTCGGCGATCTAGCCAGACGTTACCGTGGTCAAAAAACAAGACCATGCCGAAGGATTTCGGCAGTCCAATACGCAGTTCTTCATTTAAAACCAGCATGGCGTTGCCTCCGGTCGGAGAGCCATTGATCAGGGTTTCACCCACGATGCCGAGTTCGTCCTGATCGTATCCGCGAACTGTGTTCCGGCCCCCTAGAAAAAAACGCTCGGAAATGGGAATACTGTCTGTTTCGGCAAAACGCTCTGCGACACCGGTTCGTGCGGAAAAAGCAAAGACGAGGTTTTTTGAAATTTTGTAATACCATCGACTCTGAAAGATGAGTTTGATCAGTTGTATTTCGGATCCGAGTATATTGGCACCGTTGCGAAAAATAATGGAACTCACCGTGCCGGAAGTCGGATTGAAGGCATCGTCTCGGCTGTCATAAATCAGGGAGGGGTTTAGGGTCGCAATTGTAAAAAATCCGATGTCCTCCGGGGCTTTTTTTGCGGTTTCATCGACATTTGAGATTTCATTTTCTTCAAGCTGGTAGAGCAATGTGGCTTTGAGTCTTCTTGAAAAACTTTTTGTCACCCCCACGACACCACTGAATGTTTTGAGGTTAAATGAGACCTCCTGCAAATTCAGATAAGCGAGTGTGATTCGGGCGTCAATGCTTTTGCTGAAAAACCAGGGTTCTTTATAATTTAGAAAGTAGCGTTCTTCGATATTACTGCCTTCACCACGAAGGCTGATCTGACGGTTTGTGCCCCAGAGGTTACGGTGAGAAAGCTGAAAAAAACCGCGCAGGCGTTCCCGGTCGGCATACCCTCCGCCGAATTCCACTGAAATGCTTGCGCGTTCATGCAGCTTGAGTTTGATGTCCTGAATGGCATTTTTTTGATCGGGATCGACGATCTTAAAATGGACAGATGAAAAAAGGCCGCTTTGATAGATTGCGCGTTGACTTGCCAGGATTTTTCCCGGGTCGTAAGGCTCTCCCGCTTGAATTTGCAGCTCTCTCTCAATAATGTGCGATTTTGTCCGAAGATTGCCCTCCAGCGTGATACGGCCCAGGTGTACCTGCTTGCCTTCTGAAATATGATAACTCATCACTGCTCTGTTTTGGTCGCTATCTTGGGCTGAGCTGAAACGCAGTGAGGGGAGAATTTCAGCATAGAGATAGCCGCTTGCTGCGTAGGCCGCAAGTAGATCCCGAGCCCCTTCCTGTACTCTCGCATCGGTATAGGGCATTCCCGGCAGGATGCTGATCGTCTCCTGAAGTGTTTGATTGGAGAGTGTGAAATTGCCAATGAATTCAATCTGATCAAATCGTGTTCTCGATCCTTCATCAATTTTGAAGAGCAACCAGGCCAATTCTTCTGAACCGTCAAATTGAACGATGGGGGCCACCTTGGCATTTCTAAATCCTTCATCCCGGTAAAAGTGTGCCAAGGTGGTTGCGTCGTTCTGGTGCCGAACTTTTGTGTAAAGTTGTTTGTCGAAAAAACTGGATTCGCTCAGTCCGATCTGCTGCCGTAATTTTTTTTCAGAAAAGGCGTAGCGACCTGAAAAAAGAATTTTTTTAACTCGGGCCTCTTTTCCGCTTTCAACTAAAAAACGAATCGACTTCTGAGTCTTCTCCGTATTTGGAGTGACAGTGTAGGAAATTTTTGCGAGAGGGTAGCCCTGAGAACGGTAGTATGCGGCGAGTTGATTCGCGCTTGCTGCCAGAACATCCTCATCGTCGCTGCGCTCTTTTCGGATGAGTATTCGCTTCTTCAGTTCTTTTTCTGAAAGCAGTTTTTTACCATCAAGTATGACTGATATTTTTTGACCGGGATGAATCGAGAGACTGATTTCCACCTCATTCATCTCTTCGTCATAGTTAACCAGGGCGGGACCGATGATGGCCTCAATGTATTCCTCTGAGGCATAGAAATCTTCCAAGACCTGAAAGTCGTCTTTCAAGCGCTCCGCATCGTAAAATGCACCCTTGTTTGAGTAGATCTTAAAATTCAGAGACCAATCGGAAAATATTTTTTCGCCGAGAAAAGACAGTTTACGAATCTTGGCGCGTGTGCCTTCACGAATCTGAAGCGAGGCGCTGACACCCTGTCTGTTATCAGGTGATGGCTGTAATTGAGAAGCTGTTTTTGTGAGGAAATATCCTAATTCGCGATATTCTGAGGCGATGTTCTCCAGCCCCCGATTCCAGATTGTTTCGCTGAAGGGTTCTCCAAGTCTGAGTCCGAGTGAATTTAAAATGTCTTCATCACTCAACTGGCGATTTCCTGAGATTTGGATGGAGGAGAGCATTCGGCTTTCGCGCCAGCGAAATTGGAGCCGGATGTGGTTCTGATTGATTGACTCGACGAGCACCTGGATTTTCTTAAATTTCCCGGTAAGATAAAGCCCTGCGACCGCTTTTCTGATCAGCCGTGCCTGAAAAAGATCTCCGGTTTTGAAACCGATCAGGTCTTGCAGTGCTGCCTCTGAAACGGGTCGGCGTTTCTCGAAGTGAATTTCTGCAATAACTTGTCCTTCCCAAGAGCGCGCAGTTGTTGCATCGACAGAGGCCTCCGCAGCGTCAACCGTTCTTGAAGCAAGACCGATATGGCAGAAGACCAGGATGGCAAGGATACTCAGGATCGTTCTTAACGGAATTCGAATCGAAATCGGAGATCCCCTCCAAGCTGTCCACTGTCGTCTCTATTTCCGATCAATGAGAGGTTTTTGCTGATGTCATAGACCATTTTGATGAGATCTTCTTCGTTCGGATCCAGTGTGGTGGAATAGATGACAACCAGTTGATCTTTGAGCAGGCGTTTTTCTGCGGTGAGGCGTGTACCCGTCGTTGTCCTGGAGTCCGTACCGCTGATGTAGGGATCAATTTTCAATCGGGTACCGGTCAGCTCTTCTAGCGGATCACCCACAATACCGGTCAGTTCATTGACCGACTGTGAAAAAAACTCGCTCACCGCGAGATTACCGGCTTCTGTGCTGGCGCCCCCTTTGACTTGATCCAGATCTTCGGTGGTTTTTCCAATGGCGAGTAGGGCGAGAATATCATCCTTCGGCAGGGAGGGAAAAGAATTGAAATTGAGGGTCACCTGAGAAATTGTGCCTGACAAACCTAAGTCCACTTTGTAATTTCGGTCGGTCACCACATTGCGGACTTCGGTGGTGGCTTCCATGTTGAAGGTCGGGTCGATTTTTTTTGGATTCAAAAAGTCCACGGAACCGGAAAGCACCCGGAAGGTATTTTTTAGAAAAAAGACTTCTCCTTTGGGGACATCAATGCGACCAATCAGCAGCGGGTTTCCGAAGTTTCCTTTTAAGAGTAGATCGACATTCAGCGGTACCTTCGCGATATTGTTTTCAATGCGCAGGCCCTGGGCTCCAAGAAAATGGATGTTGAGCTTTGTTTTTCCGAATAGATCATTTTCAGGGGGCAGGGTCTCTGCCCCGGTTTCGCGGAGATCCCCAATCAGTGTTTTCAGGTTGATTTGTTTATTGTAAATCAGTCTCTGTATCTGTAAATCACCCTTGAGTACTTGTTGATTGTCCTGCCGCTGGAAAAAAAGTTCTCCCGAAAGAGTTGCGGGTAGGTCGGCTGCAAGCATCACACGCGTATGATCAAGGCTTAAAAAAAGGCCAAAAGCACTGAAACCGAAACCCGACAGCGTTGCTTTTCCGACAAGTTGAAACTGTCCACCTCCGAGCCGACCTGACATATTTTCGAGCACCAATTGCTCTTCGTTAAATAGGGCCGTCAAGGATGCGATTTGAAGGGATTGAGAAAAGTGTGCCACCCGAATTTTTCCGTCATTCAAGGTCAGTTGTCCACGAAAACGGGGTCTGGCCCAGTTGTCCGTAATGCTCAGATCGAGGCGGGCTTTTCCGCTGCCGGAGGAAATCGTTTTAGAAAAATAGGACAACAGGGCAAGGTCGGCTTCTCCTTTGATAAAAAGGTCCCAGCGTTTTAAAAAGCTTAAGCTGCCGTTCAGGATGAGTGCGGTGTTCTCTCCCTTGAAGGAAGCCTGATTTAATAAGAGCACACCATTTTTTGCCCTGAGCTTCAATGGGCCGTTGTTCTTCAGCTGATAATTGGCAAAATCGGCACTCAGTTCAGAGAGCTGCGCTGAAAAACTCAAGGTATCCAGATGAGAGAGTTGTCCGGTTCCGTTTAATTTTCCGGTGGCAAGCAGGGCGACATCCTGAGCTGGCCCGGTGAGATGATTTTGCAGGAGTTGATCAATTTTCAGCTTGGCAAATTGGCCATGAAAAGAGAAAGGATAGTCTGGACTTAAATCAATGCCGCCGGAGATGTGAAGTTGTCTCATGGGAAAGCTTGCATCAAAATGCACTTTTTCCCCGATCCAGTCCGCCCGGATATTACCTTTGAGCATGTTGATTTCATGGTAACGGAGGCTTTCGAATTGGGAACGAAATTTTAAAATGGGCCTGTCAAATGTGCCGCCACCTGTGACACTCAGAGCAATATCGCCTTCAAGTTCAGGCAGCACTTGTTTCAAAAAACCGGTTTCCTGGAGATGAAGCTTGTTGCCTGTAATCGCAAGAGAAAAATCTTCTTCATAGCCGATTTCACCTGCGCCTGTCAGACGGCTTTCTCCCCGCTGTAACTCCACCTCACGCAGTACCACTTTTTCATGGCTCACTGTCAGATCAAGGCGTCCCGCATCGAAGCGTTCTCCGTAGAGCCAGCCCTTCGACAAACTGAGTTGGCCTGCTACGGAGAAGTCTTCAGGGCGTCCCGCTATTTTTAAGTTGCCTTTTGCTCGGGTGTAGAGGGGAATGTCCAGGTCAAAAAATCCGAAGACCTCTTGTGCATTACCGGCTTTCAGGCGAGTCTGAAAGTTAAAATAGGGCGATGTGAGATTGTCGAGATGCAGTTCACCTTCAAACAATACCTCAGAGGGTGGTACCCACTGTTGTCCAATCAAAGCGCGAATACGTCCTTTGAGCAGACCTTGTTTGAAATGAATCTGCTTTCCCTGGACTGTAAGATCGGCATTTAATGTCGCAAAAGCCTGATTCAGAATCGTCCAGTTTTCAAGGTGGATTGTGCCTTTAAATTTGGGCAAAGGGTCTTTTTTTGTGAACTGCCCTG
>CAZRYI010000022.1:11303-15650 GCA_964604255.1 uncultured Nitrospirota bacterium | reverse complement strand
ACCGGGCCTGCTTTATGATGCTGCCGCAATGCGTGGACAATTCATTACATTTGAGGGGGGCGAAGGCAGTGGGAAATCGACCCATCTCGCCTTGCTTGCAGACTATCTAGGGGCCCAAGGCAAGCCGCTTGTGTGTACCCGTGAACCAGGGGGTACCGGGCTCGCAGATCATATCCGGGCGCTCATTTTGGATGAGCCGACAGACGGCCCTGCAATGGATGCCAAGGCGGAACTTTTTCTGATGCTGGCAAGTCGTGCTCAGCATGTCAGCGAAATCATCCTACCTGCTTTAGAAGCCGGTCAGATCGTGCTTTGTGATCGTTTTACCGATTCAAGCATTGTCTATCAGGGGGCAGGCAGGGGGCTCCCGAAAGACATCATCCTCGAAATGTCACTCTTTGCCTCAAAGGGCCTTATGCCGGATCTCACCTTTTTGCTCGACTTAGCCCCTGCGGAAGGCCTCGCCCGAATCACCCATCGGGACAGCATGAACCGGCTCGACAAAGAAACGCTGGACTTTCATGAAGCCGTGCGGCGAGCCTACACCACGCTGGCGCATGAGAATCCGAAACGGATTCTGGTCATCAATGCGGCTCAAAACAAAGAGCAGGTTGCGATTGATATAAAAAAGGGGAGTGATGCCTTTTTTTCGTGACATCATTGGACAAAACCGCAGCATCGGCCTTCTGCAATCTTTTTTGAGAAAGGCTGCCATCCCGCCTTCCCTGCTCTTCCAGGGAGAAGAAGGCATTGGCAAAAGACAGGTCGCTGAAATTTTTGCCAATGCGATACTCTGCCAAGGTGAAAAAAGAACATCACAAAAGGCACTACAAACAACCTCTAATGACGGTACTTTCATTGAAGCCTGTCATGACTGCCTCACTTGCCGGAAGCTGAAAGATCTGAATCATCCCGGTCTTTCCATCATTGAGCCGGAGGGCAAAAGTATTAAAATTGATCAGATCCGCCAGATGCAGTCGAAAATCATCATCAAGCCTTTTGACGGCCCCAAAAAGATTATCCTAATTGATCACGCAGATAAGATGAATGCGGCGGCGGCCAACAGTCTGCTGAAAACACTTGAAGAACCACCGCCTTACGCCATCCTGATTTTGATCGCGTCGCAGACATCGGCGCTGCCACCGACACTTTTATCGCGTTGTCAAAAAATTCCCTTCCACCCTTTGTCCCTTGCTCAGGTCATCACTATTTTGATGGAAAAAAAGGGCTGGACGATGGCCGAAGCGCGCCTTGTGGCCGCACTTGCGAATGGGAATTTGTCGGAAGCCTTTTCACTGGAAGTTGAAAATGCGCGTGAAATGGACAAAATGCGTTACGAACTGATATCGAGTGACGATCTCTTTGGGACAGCCGAAAAATTTTCCAAAACGATTGAAACCTTTGAAACCGCACTGTCTTATCTTTTTACCTGGTTTCGAGACCTGTTTGTCATCAAATCTTTTCCTAGCGAGGCTCATGTCGATCCGGCGCACTTACGCTATTCATGGCGATATGAACAGTTAAAACACTGGGCGAATACCATGTCTTCTGATGAGATTTCGACGGTGCTGGCTGACTTGCAGGATGTGCGCAAGGCGCAGCTGCGAAACGTCAATCGCAGGCTTTCCCTTGAAACCCTCCTGATGAAGATTCACATGAAACAAACAAGCTTGTCCTGAAATTTTTCTTGGTTTGGAACGCTGTTTAGGAAGTTTTCAGAGAAGTTTGCAAAATAGTCCCGCCGCCTAAGACTTCATCGCCCTGATAAAAAACGACTGACTGACCCGGTGCGATGCCCCGTTGCGGCGCATCAAATAACAGCTTGGCTTTGTTTTCCGAAATAGGCTCTAAAGTCGCCCGACCTTCTGGCGTTTGGTAACGAATCTTTGCCTGAACGCTGACCGGCTTTTCCGGTAGACCCTGCCCACCCCAGACAATGTCTCCGGCGATCAAAGTCTTATTTCTCAGGCTTGTTTCGCTGCCAAGCACAACGGTTCTATTCTCCGGGTCCAATCGTGTCACATAGGCGCGTTCACCTAAGGCAACACCAATGCCCCGGCGCTGTCCGATGGTATGAAAAGCAACGCCTTCATGTTCGCCAACGACCTCACCGGTTTCAAGCACGATCTTGCCGGGGGCTAAGGATTCGGGACGCGCATCACTCAGAAAAACGCGGTAGTCTTTTTGCGTGACAAAACAGACCTCCTGGCTTTCCTGGATTTCTTCATAAGGCAGTGCCAGCTCGGCGGCGATTTTGTAAACCGCCTCCTTGCTCATTTCGCCCAGGGGAAAAAGGGTCTTTGAAAGTTGCTGCTGACTGAGTCGATAAAGAAAATAACTTTGATCTTTTTCAGGTTTACTGCCCTTAAAAAGGCTGTAGCGTTGTTGAGCGGGGCGATACTGAATGCGGCCATAATGACCCGTGGCAATGAGATCCGCTCCGAGCCTTTCAGCAGCCTTTATCAGTTGAGAAAACTTGACACGTTGGTTGCAGAGCACACAGGGATTGGGTGTTTTTCCTTCTAGGTAGGTATCACAGAAAGGGTCAATGACCTCATTTTGGAAGCTTTGACGGACATTGATGCTGTAGTGAGGAATGGAGAGTAACTTTGCGACATGACGCGCCAGACCGACTTTGCAGCAGGAGCGATCCTGCCAGGCTTTTTCCTCTTCCCCTTCATCTTCCCAAAGGGTCAGCGTCAGCCCGATGACTTCGTATCCGGCTTTTTGAAGCAGGGAGGCACATACGGCGGAGTCTACGCCGCCGCTCATGCCGACAACAATCCGTTTCTTGTTACTTCTCAAGCGCTTCTTGTTACTTTTCAAGTGTTTCTTTTTTGGGTGCTCCCGTCTTCATTTCACACTGACCGTTGAAAGTAACGCCCTGGTCTATGACAAGACGCGGGGTGTTGAGTGAGCCGCTGAGCGTTGCTGTGGGTTGCAGGTGGACTTTTTCGCTTGCTTGTACATTGCCGGTAATCTTGCCCGCACAAACCAGGGTGCCGACTGAGATTTCGCTATGAATATCTGCGGACTCACCCACAATTAAAATGCCCTGAGAAATAATTTCTCCCTCAACCTTCCCGTCAATACGGATGCTGCCCTCGTAAGTAATAACTCCTTTAAATGAAGTGCCTTTACCTAAAAAAGCAACAATATCATCCCCTGAAAAATCTTTACGTGCCATGCGGTCTCCTTATGAATATGATATTTACAATATGATTTCTAAGTCACAGTTTCTAAAATTCTATCTAGATCATCAAGCGAATAATAACTGATTCTGATTTCTCCGCCACCACCCTGGCTTTGCGGGATCAAACGCACCTTTGTCCCCAAAGCGCGGCGTAAGCGGTCTTCGAGTATCGAGACATTCGGGTCGATCACGGCGGGTGGGCGCTCCTTTTTTTTCGTCAGCCCTTCCCTGAGTTGTTTTGCCGTGTTTTCCACCTGCCGCACAGAAAGCTTCTTCGCTTTAATCTCGTGTGCAAGTCGTAATTGGTCTGCTTCTTTGTCGAGCGATAGCAGGGCTTTGGCATGTCCCATGCTCAGTCGTTTTGCAGAGAGGTCTTCCCAGAGTGGCCTTGGCAGCTGAAGCAAACGCAGGAAGTTTGAAACGGAGGAGCGATCAATGCCCATTTTGCCTGCAATCGCCTCCTGGCTCAGAGAAAATTCCGAGACGAGGCGTTCATAAGCCTGGGCTTTTTCTATGGGATTGAGGTCTTCCCGCTGAATATTTTCAAGCAGGGCCCATTCCATTAACTGAGCATCGGAAACTTCTCTGACGACGGCAGTGATTTTAGAAAACCCGGCGATCCCGGCGGCACGCCAGCGACGCTCCCCAGAGATCAGCTCATAAGTTCCCTTTTCCGCCTCACGCACAACAATGGCCTGGATCAGTCCGTTGCTTTTTAATGAAGCAGCCAGTGAATTCAGCTCTTGTGCATCAAAGACCTTCCGGGGCTGGTAACGATTGGGCACCAGGCGATCCAGCGCAATCTCAAGCACAGTGTCCTTGTGATCCGCTTCCAGCGGCACCAGGGCCGACAAGCCTAAGCCTTTTTCTCCAAAACCTCTTCCTAAGGCCTTTCGTGCCATCTGGTATTTCCTTCTAAGTCGACAGGCGATCAGTGATTAGAAAAATAATTGCATCATCATACAAAATTCCGATACGAAATACTTGATTTCATTCGACCTTCCAGCCCCCAGCCTGTTCCGAGAACGGTCGCGAAACAGGGTATAGCGCCCTTTTGTTTTTGTCAATCCAAGATCGGAACAGGATCAGAGCTGATCCCTTTTCCGCCGCATCAGGACTTTGCTGTATTTTACAAAGACATGCACAAAAGACAA
>CAZRYI010000022.1:0-11203 GCA_964604255.1 uncultured Nitrospirota bacterium | reverse complement strand
TTTTCCGCCGCATCAGGACTTTGCTGTATTTTACAAAGACATGCACAAAAGACAAAACCGAAGCCACAAAACCGGCAAAACCGTCTAAAAAACCTCTCCTTAAAAGATACATGCGGAAAAAGGTCCAAAAGCCGTGTGTGAGAGGTGAAAAAATGGAGACCCGCTTTTGTCGTTTAATGATCTCATTGGCACCGATTTCTGTGAATTTGTCCAAAGTTTGAATGTGTGCCGAGATTGAATCGAAGGAGTAATGCAGTATATCGCCGTCCAGGGTTTTGATTTTGTCCGATTGAAGCACAATACGATCATGCGGATTGACCCCGCCCCACTTTGCCTTTTTTTTATCAAACAGCCTGATTTTTCGATCTGGGTACCAGCAATGGTTCAGCCAGCGATAAACATAGTGGGTTTTTCGTGACATACGATAGGCGTCATACACTGCAATGTCTTTTTTGATTTCCTGGATGGATGATTGAAGGGTGTCCGATAAACGTTCATCACAATCGAGACTTAGAATCCAATCATAATTCGCCTTGGAAACGGCCAGATTTTTTTGTTCGATATGGCCTAAAAATTTCTGTGTGTAGATCTGTTCCGTGTATTGAGAGACAATCTCAAGCGTTCTGTCAGTGCTTTCAGAATCCACAACAATGACTTCATCCACCACATCCAGCAGACTTTTCAAGCAGTCTTCTATTTTTTTTTCTTCGTTATACGAAATAATGCAGGCACTAATTTTCGTCATGACAATCACTCAGCTGTAAAAACCTCAACTCATTTTTTGATGATATCCGTTTCTTCCTGAGCCCTGGTCCATTTTCCCCGTGGTTTGTCGATGTACTGGAAAAATTCATTGGTGAAATTGCCCTGATTGCAAGTGTAGCGATAATGACTGGTAGGCACCTGTGTTTTATCCAGCACTTGATTGAATACCCCCGGACCCGTCAAATCGTAGACATTTTTTATGGTGCTTTCCCTGATGTTATTCATGATGATGTCAATAATTTGCTTCAAATGGATATTGTTCATTTCACTGGCAACAAAATAATTACTAATTTCTCCTCGTTTGATGACGATATAAAGCTCTTTGTATTCCGGTTTGATGAGCCAATGCAGCGGCCATACAAAGTGTGCATCAATATCAAGATAGACTCCACCATATTTCTGTAAGACCAGAACCCGCCAGAAATCTGCCTGAGCCGCCCCGATTTGAATTTTTGAATAGAGTGCGTTTATTTCCTTTGAATAATTTGATTTTATAAAATCCACGATGTCTTGCGTGCCCATAAAACGATACTCAAAGGTAGGGGAAAGCAAACGATTGAATAAATAATTGATGTAGACCGCTAAGGTGACACGATTGGTGTAGTTCGTTTGCCAAAGAATATTGGGGATGGTGGATTGACTGCCTTTTCCGTAGATCGCAGGACGATATTCGGGGAGCGTGAATCTAAGATTCGGGAAAAAGAGGTGAAAAACATGGCATCCGAACTTTGTGAGGTTCGCAAGTATTTTGACGATACGATTGACAAGAAGTCTAAAAAACATACTATTGGAGCACACTTTCCATTGTTTCTTCAGATCGATTGACTGCGCTGGATAAAAAAACCAGGGTCGTCAAACAATAAGTGGTGACCATTGGATTACGATTCACCCAACTTTCACTCACGCCGAACCAAATAAAGGCAAAAAGGCAAATTAGACCCGACAGGCTATAGCAGTGAAGTAAGCGATCTTTTGTGCTTTTCCATAAGACATACAAAAGATTAAAGGGCAGAATAAAGATCACAGTAATCAATAGGATTAAACCAAGCAATCCCCCTTCGGCCAACAATTGAAAATAAAGATTATGTGCGTTTGTTTGATTGACGGAAAAATCATTGTCATAGGACAAGCCTTTTTCAAAAAGCTTAAGAGAGTCGTTCTTAAAATCACCCATCCCTGTTCCAATCAAGGGTGATGCCTTGAAAATAAGCAGGCTGTTTCGCCACATGACAAGGCGCGCACCCCAGGAAGTATGCGTTTGTTTGTCTTCACGAAAAACCTTCAAATCATTCCAACCCATCTGCAAGCCGCTCACAAGACGTTTCGGTGGAAAAGCCAGGGTCAACAAAATGGCAACGAGTGTGCCGAAAAACATGTAGGTCCAAATGCGTCGGCTTATTTTTTTTCGGTAGAGTCCAACTAAGCAGATCAAAATGAAAGGCACGAATAGCCATGAGGTCCGTGTGCCGGATAATAAACTGGCATAAAGACCCGCCATCACCGCAAGGATGGCCAGAAAAAAGTGCAGGCGGCGCCGACAAAAAAACAAAACAGCACAGACGACAAAAGCGACAGAAAGAATCGCTTGATTTCCGAAAATAATTTTGTGATAGGCACCAAAAACAACCTCATTTTTTAGGATCTCGACTTCATAGTAGGCCTGGGCTGCCATTACAAATACTGCGACAAAAGCCCCACCCAAATAAAACTTTCCAGAAGAGAGCTTCTTTTTTCTTAACATCAAATAAATAGGAATCAATCCAATTAGTCGGAGATATCTTTCTATGCGCTTTATGCCTTCGTGCAGATCTTCGGTCATGACGAGAGAAAAGATTGAGAAAAAAAAGAACAAAACAAGACCGATTAAAAATCGTTTTTCACGATGACTGAGTTCAATCCAAACCCCTTTGCAATGGAATAAACCAAATAAAATCAATGAAGTGTAAATGGTGCTGCCTGCATGGCTCACCGTTGCCACTGAAATGGGGAAGAGAAAAATGAGGATCAAAGTAAGCCTGTTTTGCCAGCCTTGCTCTGAATCAGAAAATAATGCATTCAGCATCAATGGAAATCATCCTTAATTATTGGTACTTGATTTTCTCGCGGGAGATCATAGAATAGACGCTTGTTTTACACAAGGAAGAAAACGTCACATTGAATCGATCCGCCCTGCAATCTCCAAAAAAAATACTGCTCGTCCGAAATGACAAGTTGGGTGATTTCATGCTCGCCTATGCCAGCTTCGCTCTGCTGAAAAAGACCTTGCCTTCTACCCATCTTTACGCCCTGGTGCCTGCTTATACAGCCGAGATGGCGACACTCTGTCCTGCCATTGATCAGGTCTTGATTGACCCTTCGCCTCAGGGAGGCTGGTCTTCCGCATTTGCACTGGCAAAAATACTGCGCCAGGAAAAGTTTGATGCGGTCATCACCCTCTTTTCAACCAGTCGTGTCGGTTTAGCCGCTGCACTCGCTGGCATTCCCTATCGACTGGCACCGGCCAGCAAGCTGGCACAAATTTTCTACAACCACCGTCTCGTGCAGCGGCGTTCCCGGTCGGAAAAACCGGAATACCAGTACAATCAAGACCTGATGCGATATTTCCTCAAATCGCACAATATCCCGATTATTGACGACCCTGCCCCTCCTTTTCTTCATTTTGAGGCGAAGCGGATTGCGCAATTAAAAGAAGACTTCTGCAAATCTCACGGACTTTCCCCTGACCAGCACTTGATTTTCATTCATCCCGGTAGCGGCGGATCAGCCAATAATCTTTCGATTGGACAATTTGCAAGCCTGGCCCGAAACCTAGCCTCAAGGGAAAAACAAACCCTCGTGATCACGGCCGGGCCCGGCGAATTGGCGCAGGCTGAGGCCCTGTGCAAATTACTTAACAACATACCCCATCTGCTCTATCACTCGACTTCAGGACTGAAAGCTTTTGCGGAACACATCCAGTTCGCCGACCTTTTTATCAGTGGTTCAACCGGCCCGCTACATATTGCAGGGGCCTTGGATGTGCCTACCGTCGCATTCTATACGCGGCGGCGTTCCGCAACGGCCTTGCGCTGGCAGACCCTCAACAGCCCTGGGCGACGTCTCAGTTTTTCTCCCTCGGAAGGCTCAGACAGGGAAGATATGCAAACCATTGATCTTGCGGCGGCAGCAAAGGCCATTTCTGAAAAATACTTGTTAGTTAGAGCTTAGAAATTCCCGAAGCTTCAAATAGTGCGTTTGATGATCAAATAAACGCGCTGTACTTTCTCGTCCGGCTTCAGCGAGTTTTTGGCAAAAGTCCCGGTCTTCCGCCAGTCGGATCAGACAGCGATAAAGTGCTTCATGCGCTCCTGATTGAAACAAGAGTCCGCTTTTCCCGTCTTCAATAATCTCCGGCACACCACCGCGCGCACTGCCGATTACAGCCACGCCAGCAAGCATTGCTTCGGCCAGTACCAAGCCAAAGGTTTCTTCGTGGCTTGCCAATACCACAGCATCACAGGCCTGCATCCAGGTTTGCGGCTGATCCACAAAACCTTTGAAAAAAATCGTCTTCTGCAAACCCAGTTGCGCCATCTGTTTTTTAAGCACTTCCAGGTAGGAGGCTTCCATTGCATGTCCAACGATCAAAGCGCCGATACGAAGTTTAGGATTTTTTTTTCGGACACGGGCCAGTGCTTCAATGAGCAAGTATTGCCCTTTGCCTCGTTCAATGCGACCGAAGAGACCGACCAAGAAAGTTTCGTCATCAAGACCAAAACCCTGCCGTATTTTCCGACGTTCTTCCTGAGAAACAGGAGTCTTCGGCGCTTCAACCCCGTAATAAAGCCGCACGACCTTTTTGGCATTTTCAGGACTTAAAAAACTGCGGACTTCATTCGCTAAGTTGTCGGTAATAGCCAGCATGAGATCCATTTGTCCGTAGAGAAAGTTATGATAAAAGTCATCTTTATTGCGTGTCATTTTCATTTGACGGGTGTAGACGAGACGGGGCTTTCTCTTGGAAAACCAGCGACTCAAGGCCGCCAAAGCCAAATCTTTTCCCCAATGCACATGGATAACGTCAATTTGACCTTCATCAATCAGCCCCGCAACTCTTTTTGCAGCCATGAGCGGAAGGGTCTGCATCCCTGTTTTTTCAGTCAGGAAAGAAAGTCCTGCTTTCTCGAAGCGCGCTTTTAATTGCCCTTTTGGGTGAAGCAGAGACAGCACCGTATCCGTCTCGGATAGGATGCTGCTGCTTCGAAACATGTAGAGTTCCAACCCACCCAAAGACGGAGAAAGACAGAGTTCAAGAATATTCATGACTTAATCAGCACTTCCATAAATAAGGGGGGTAAAACAACGAGAACACTCAATTTTCTGGAGGCGTAATCAACTTTTATAGACAATCACCTGGTTTTTCCCGCTGTGTTTTGCCTGGTAGAGTGCACGGTCGGCACTGTCGATCAGGCCGTTGATCGTCTCTGCATCTTCTGGAAAGCTTGAGAGGCCGACACTGATTGTCAGGCCGGGAATGCCGAGTTGGGTGGTGCCCTCTGCCGAAAAAGAACTGCAAAGTCGTTTTGCAATCAGGTGGGCGTCTTCTTTGCTTGTTTGCGGCAGGATGACGGTAAATTCCTCTCCCCCGTAACGGGAAGCGACATCCATAGAGCGAATCGTTTTGCGTAAAGTTGCAGCAAGGGATTTGATGGCTTCGTCTCCCGTTAAATGACCGTAAGTATCATTGACCTGCTTAAAATCATCAATATCAACCATGATGAGGCAGACGGGAAGACCATGTCGTTTGCAGCGTTCGATTTCTTCCAGCAATCTTTCCTGAAAATAGCGGCGGTTTAATAGTCCGGTCAGCGGGTCTGTAATGGAGATTTCTTTCAGTTCTTCTGCTTTTTCATGCAATTCGGAACGATCCATCGCCATGGTGATAAAACTGCCCATCGCCTGCAAAAGATCAAGATCTTCTTCTGAAAAAGGCCGCCCGTTTTCCTTATCGGCGATGCTGATCACCCCAGTGGTTTGTCCCTCTTTTTTCAACGGCACTATGACGAAGGAGTCAGTTTTGTAACGAGGACGCGCGGTATGGTGAATGCCTTGATCTTCTTTGGCATCTTCAACCAGCAGCGGCAGGCCATCCTCATAGACTTTTCCTGCAATACCTTCCCCCGGCCTGGCATTAAACAGGGAAAACAAAGAAGGATTGATGCCTTTCATCGCCATGACAATTAACTCATTTTTTTCCTCATTATGCACCATGAGCGAACCCTGCTCTGCACCCAAAATCTGCGTTGTTTGTTCCAGCAGATTGCTGCAAAGTGCGCCCAGCCGCAATCTGGCATCAAAACTACCTAGATCCGAAAGAGATTGAATTGTTTTCCGCCGATCGGCAATCTGATTTTGCAAAGAAACGGTCTCAATTGCCACACCTGCCTGCTGACAGAAAGAAGCGATCATTTTGATGTTGTCAGCCCTTAATTTTGTATCCAGTACCGCAAGACAGATTTTTGATTGTCCGTGCTCCGAGAGAGAAAAAAGATAACAGGACTTTGTGCCTTCCGGGAATTGCGCAATTTGCAGCAACACCCGATTATTTATTTGGGTCGGTGCGGCCATGTCTGCCACTTCCTTATTTTCTACTGTGGGCAAGTGATCCAGCAGGATTTCCGACTGATGCAAGGCCACCTTTTTTTCACCGAAAGAGGCAATGTTGCGATAGACCCTTTTGCTGGGTCCCTGGTGAAAGATCCCTGCACTTTTCAGTTGAAAGAGGCTGCCTAGGGTATTGAGCAGGGTAATGTATTGCATGGAATGTGCAAGGTCTTTCCTAAATTGATTTGACACATCAATCAGGGTGCTGAGGTGCGATGATTTTGATTGATACTGAGTGCGACGGTGAATGTTTTCCAGAAGGACCGTCCCAAGTATTTGAAGATTGTTTGCAATGCACTTGAGCGCTGCTTCGCTCCTGACCTGTCCATTATAATCCAAGATGCCCTGTAGACCTGGCAGGATGCCTTGTTTGATGGCTGCTTCTCTGCAGGCAGCGGCATCGACTTGCGAACCGTAAGTTTTTCCGCCAACCAGGGCGTAATCAACCCCGCTGGAAAGGCGAATGGGAATGATAAAATGATTTAAACTGGACTGACACTTAAAAAACAGAATCTCCTGGGTTTCAATGGCAAGCGCAATGTGTTTGCGATAGTCTTCGAGGCAGACCAATGCCTGTCCGCCTTGCTGAATCAGGAGACTGGCAAGTACGTCCTGGCTCTGGGCGGTTTTCGACGATTGCCCTGCTGGGTCAAAAATAAAGAGGGGAAGGCCGCTGAGAGATGAGAGGGCCTTTTGAATTTGCTGCCAGTTGAACCGACTGAGATCTACCGAATGATCCATGATATTAATTTAACCTGTTCTAAGCCGTTTCATTTTCGCCAATCGTCTTCTCAGAAGTCAATCTTAAAAAATTCAGAAAAGGGGAGTGGCAGTGGTGCTTGTGTTATATTAAGCGCTAAATTTTTAAGTCAAATTGCCCAATGGCCTCATTCCATCTTCATTCCCATTTTGCCCCGCGTGGTGACCAACCGAGGGCGATTGCCGCCTTGTCTGAAGGGGTAAACCAGGGGGTCCTCCATCAAGTCCTGCTGGGAGTGACCGGCTCCGGCAAAACCTTTTCGCTCGCAAATGTCATTGCCAACATCAATAAACCGACACTCGTCATCGCCCATAATAAAACCCTGGCCGCCCAGCTTTATCGGGAGTTTAAGGATTTTTTCCCCGAAAATGAAGTCGCCTATTTTGTAAGTTATTACGACTACTACCAGCCTGAAGCCTACATTCCCCACACCGATACTCTAATTGAAAAAGATTCCTCCATCAACGATGCCATCGACCGAATGCGCCATGCTGCAACACGTTCTCTGCTTGAGCGAAACGACATTATCATTGTCGCGTCAGTTTCTTGCATTTACGGTTTGGGTTCGCCTGAAGCCTATCATGGCATGTTGGTCTATCTCGAAGAAGGGCAGGAAATTGAACGGGATGTGGTTTTAAGAAAACTGGTGGACATTCAATATGAACGCAACGATGTGGATTTTCATCGGGGGACCTTCCGTGTCCGAGGTGATTTGATCGAAGTTTTTCCAGCAGCCTCAGATGATACCGCGATTCGGATCGAATTTTTCGGGGATCAAGTTGAAAACATTGTCGAGGTGGACCCGCTACGCGGCCTCATCGTGAAACGTCTTGAAAAGATTGCCATTTATCCAGGAAGCCACTATGTCATTCCACCGGAGCGGCTTGAAGATGCGCTTTACGGCATCGAAGCAGAACTGCAGGAGCGTATTAAATATTTTCATGATCGAAAGATGCTCTTGGAAGCACAGCGGATCGAACAGCGAACGGGTTTTGACCTTGAGATGATTCGGGAGATTGGTTACTGCCAGGGCATCGAAAACTATTCACGCCATCTCTCAGGCCGGTCGTCCGGTGATCCGCCACCCACCTTGCTGGACTACCTGCCGAAAGATTTTCTCTTGCTGATTGACGAAAGCCATGCGACCGTCCCTCAAATTGGCGGCATGTATGAAGGAGATCATTCCAGGAAAAAAAACCTGGTCAATTATGGCTTTCGTCTGCCTTCAGCCATTGATAATCGCCCTCTAAGATTTACTGAATTTGAGCAGTTTATGCACAGCGTCATCTATGTTTCGGCAACACCCGGCCCCTATGAATTGGAGAAAGCGGGGGAGAAAATCGTTCAACAGGTGATTCGTCCAACCGGTTTGATTGATCCTGAAATTATCGTCAAACCCGCTCGTGGTCAGGTAGATGACTTGCTTGCAGAGATTCGTAAACGGGTCGCGCGCGCAGAGCGGGTCTTGGTCACCACACTCACAAAACGCATGTCGGAGGATTTGACGGAATATTACGAAGAGGTCGGTGTTGCCGTGCGCTACCTGCATTCCGACATTAAAACCATCGAACGCATGGAAATTATCCGCGATCTGCGTTTAGGAAAATTTGATGTGCTGGTCGGCATTAACCTCTTACGGGAAGGGCTTGATTTACCAGAAGTAACGCTTGTCGCCATTCTGGATGCCGACAAGGAGGGTTTTTTGCGTTCCCATCGTTCCCTCATTCAAACCGCTGGCAGAGCCGCACGGAATGTCTTCGGGCAAGTCATCATGTATGCGGATCGCATAACCGACTCCATGCAAAAGGCAATTGAAGAAACCCGTCGCAGGCGAGACATTCAGGAAGCCTATAACTTAAAACACGGCATCACCCCCGAATCCATCCAGAAAGCCGTGCCGGAAGATCTACGCCAAGAGCTTGAACGGGACTATCTAACGCCCGCAGTCGTCTCAGAAGACAAGGCGCTCTACATCCCTCAAAAAGAACGCGCCTTACTCATTACATCACTCAAGCAGGAGATGCAGCTTGCGGCAAAGCTTCTGGAGTTCGAGCGGGCCGCAGCATTACGAGACCGGATTAAATCACTCAGCGAGATGGAAATTCTGGAAAGACCGTAAAAACCCGGTTTAGGCTTGTTTGTAGGTGAAAACGCCTAGAAAGATGCCCAGCAGGGTGAGCAGGTTGATTTGGAAGGTAAAGCCGATTGTAAAGGTAATGATGTGAAGATCAATGGCAAAGGGTGGATTCAGGCCGATGGCAAAGCCCTTGACAAAGATGTCTGGCAGGAATCCTTCAGGGGATAAACGCTGAAGCACTTCGCTGAGGATGCCACCCAGAAAGCCTCCGAGCAGGATGAAAAAAAGCAATAGTCTGAATGACTTTTGTAAGGATGCCACACCGGATCTCCGTGCAAGAAGCTATCTTTTTTTAAGATAAATTGTCAAGCGGATTGCAGCGCCAAACCGCGATATGCGAAATTGACGCTACGATTTGGCCCATGCTATGATTTTTTTAGATCAATTAAGAGATTCAATCACTTAAAGGAGGTTTGCAACAATGATTCAGTTGAGCGAAGCAGGGAAAAAACGGATAGAGACCCTGATGAAGGATCAAGTCGAAAAACATCAAAAAACCATTCAAGGACTTCGTTTGACAATGAAGGGCACGATTCCAAATGTCGAATATGCCCTGGCCTTTGTAGAGGAAAACAAGATAGAAACGGGTGACGTCTCGGTCGAAGTGGATGGCATTCGTTTCTACATGGAACTCCGCAATGCCAAATTTTTAGAAGACATCGAAATTGATTTTGTTGAAAACCTCCAGAAAAGCGGCTTTAAGATTGAAAACCCGAAAGTCATCAAAGAACCGTCCCGAGACTTATCCACTCAGGACATTCCGCAAGACCTCGACAACCCCGTCGCTCAGGCGGTTCAAAAAGTCATTGATGAGGAGATTAATCCTTCCCTCGCTTCCCACGGCGGGGACATTAGTTTGGTAGGTGTTAAAGACCAAGTGGCCTACATTCGCCTGGGCGGAGGCTGCCAGGGTTGCGGCATGTCGAAAGTGACTTTGAAGCAGGGTGTTGTTGTGGCAATCAAAAAAGCCGTGCCCGAGATTGAAGACGTGCTGGACGTCACAGACCACGCCGTTGGCAGCAACCCCTATTATGCGCCCAGCGCCTAAGGGAAATCTTCCCTTGACTTTCCTCTTAAGCTATTGTATTTGTACTGGAAATTAGCGCGTTCTTGATAACACTAAGAAAGCCTGCCCCCCCAACCATGATTCGTATCTAGATGCTGTTGATCAAATAGAAAAAGGAGCTTTGATGAGAAAAGCCGATCTTGCAGATAAAGTGGTCGAAAAGCTGGGTGTTTCCAAAAAAGAATCGATCGACGTTTTGAGCATGGTTCTGGATGAAATCAAGTCGGCATTAAAAAAAGGGGAAACCGTTAAAATAGCCGGATTTGGCAACTTTGTCGTTCGAGAGAAAAATGCAAGAAAAGGCAGAAACCCTAAAACAGGAGAAGAGATCGGCATCACACCCCGTCGTGTTGTCACATTCAGGCCGAGCCAGCTTTTCAAACAGTCCGTCAACGAATAAGATGTCGTGCAGGAAAAACTGTTTTATAAAATCAGCGAAGTCAGCCAGCAAACAGGCCTGGAACCCTATGTCATCCGGTTTTGGGAAACCGAGTTTCCCACCCTACATCCAAGAAAAAGCAAGGGAAACCAGAGAACTTATACTAAAAGGGAAATTGACCTGATTGTCGAAATCAAGCGGCTGCTCTACCAGGAAAAACTAACCATTCCCGGAGCAAGAAAGCGTCTGAAGTCCTTGTCTCAAAAAAATAATCGGCAAAAAAATGATCGGAAAGATGTTCGCCATTCTCTCTCCAGCGTGAAAAAAGAATTAGAAGATATTCTGCATTTATTAAGTTGATTGGTGCCGATTTGATCGGGGCGTGGCGCAGCCTGGTAGCGCACTCGCTTGGGGTGCGAGAGGTCGCTGGTTCAAATCCAGTCGTCCCGACCA
>CAZRYI010000021.1:12704-15678 GCA_964604255.1 uncultured Nitrospirota bacterium | reverse complement strand
GACTTGCGCTTTGACGTCTTTTTTAGCGAAGGCCTTTTGCATCGCTTCGGCAATGTTTTGAGCTTGTTGTTGATTATTTGAAACTGCAAAGACGGTTGCACCGGCACCGGAGATGGAACAGCCCAAAGCACCGGCTGCGAGGGCTGCGGCTTTGACCTCATCAAAACCTTTGATCAGGGACTTACGGGCTGGTTCTGCCATGCGGTCTTGAATGGATTGTCCAAAGTGGATGACATCCTTTTTTGCCACTGACCAGGCGATCATGGCGGCATAAGCCATATTGGAAATAAAATCATTCATCGGCACAGACTTTGGCAATACCTGCCTTGCCTCTCTGGTGAGAATAGGAAAATCCGGCGTCGCAACAATAATTACTGCCTGCTCAATGGTTCCCAGGGGCTTAACGGCCTTGCTTTCTGGATGGCTCCAGGTGACACCGCCCATCATTGAGGGGCCGATATTGTCAAAAAATAGCGCCCCGCTGACTTTTGATTCGGCGATTGCCGCAAGTGGGAGTAGTTCGGTTTTTGACAAGGGTTCGCCGAAGAGCAGATTGGCGGCATAGGCTCCCGCGACGGCGCTTGCTGCCGAGCTGCCGAGTCCGCTACCGGGAATCTCTTTGTGTAGTTTCAGGATAAGGCCTTCTTTTATTTTAAGGTGGTCGAGCACGGCTTGCACGGCAATGCTGGCGGTATTTTCCTTCGGGTCATCCGGCAGCTTGCCTGCATCGCCGGTGATTTCATTGATCTCAATGCCCGGTCTGCTGGAGCGTGTGATGGAAAGGGTATCGCCCATGCCGGACAAAGCCATGCCCAGCACGTCAAAACCGGGCCCGACATTGCCAACGGAGGCGGGTGCAAATACACGAACTTCGTTCATAATTGACTGATCCTTTTTTAGGCGTAGCGGTTGATGAAGTCGATCATCTGGCGGAGCCGCCCGAAGCTTCTTTTATCAAAATGAAAGGTGAGTTGCGAGAAGTTTTCTAGATCAACGGCGTCTTTGGGTTCACAAGGGAGCTTTGTTTCGACAATTTCGCCTTTAACGACGATGTCTGAGAAACGTGTGTTCAAGGCTTTGAGCATTTTTTGATCGACTGCACCTAAGATGCGAAGCACAGGCTGTTCATCCACAAAAAAGATGGAATGATATCGCTTGTAGAATGTGGTGATTTCTTCTAAGGCTTCGTCGATTTGGTCGGTGACTTTAAACAGATTCAAATCTTCAGGTGAGATGAGGCCGCTTTCTACAAACTCGGTCTCGATATGCCGCTGCCACGATTGCCAATATGTTCCGCCCGGTACGTCAATAAAAACGACGGGCATGGGATCTCCTTTTCCGGTTTGCAGCAGCGTCAAGGCCTCAAAACCTTCATCGTGTGTTCCAAAACCACCCGGAAAAAGGGCAATAGCATTGGCTTCTTTAATGAAAAAGAGTTTCCGGGTGAAGAAATATTTAAAGGTCATCAGCTTGGGGTCGTCTTCAATAAACTGATTGGCCGACTGCTCAAAAGGCAGCAGAATATTGATGCCGAAGCTGTTCTCTCGACCTGCTCCTTCTTGTGCTGCACGCATAATGCCTTCACCCGCTCCGGTGATGACCATAAAACCCGCTTCAGTAATCCGCTTTGAAAATTCAGCCGCGTAGCCATAGACCGGATTGCTCGGTTCAGTACGAGCAGAGCCGAAGATACTGATTTTCCGAGAATTTTTGTAAGGCGAAAAAAATTTCATACCGTAGCGCATCTCTTTTAAAGCGGTATGAATGATGTCTACATCTTTTTCGGTCACATGGTTTTCAGTGAGACGTAGGGCAGTAATGATGATTTCTTTGATTGTTTCCGTGTGTGCTGTTTCAGGGCAGGAGGCAATCAAGTCCATGATTTTGTTCTGAAGTGCTTGTTGATCCATGTGAGAGCCTCAATAAAGTATCAAAAATAATAACGAATGACCCCAGTCACCATGAATCCGCTCAGCTCCAATTCAAGGGGCGCACCGGCCCCTCGATCACAGCCTCCGCTGTCGTCGCCAGGCTCACAAAGGTCGGTGATATTTTGTGATGAAACAACAGCGGTCGTCAACTCATCACCCGCTTCCGGTATCTGGGGAATATTTTGCAGGTTGGTTGTTTCGCCCGGCGGAGCAGGGATGGTCGAAAAGCTGGAGCGAAAATGCCGTTTGACTTTGATTTTAGAAGTCGTCGCAAGAATGTAGTTGACGTCGATTCCGAATGAGATGGACTCGGTGACATAGTATTCCCCTCCGACTCCAAAGCGGGAAGTAAATGCCGTACCCTGGGCTTCAGTTGAACTGACGGAAGCAAAACTCAAGTCAATATCGGGGCGATTGACCTTCACAACCGAATCAATCGTCAGATCGGCAATGGAGAGCCCGAAGAGGCCGAAATTTAAATAAAATCGCCCACGGTCTGGATCTTGAAAAAGATTATATTTCCAGCCGAGCCAGATCTGGCTGACCTTTAAATCGTAAGTGGCGCTTCTTGGAAAGGTATCAGGTGGCAGATCCTGGCGAAGGAAGAGATCAATTTCATCACTAATGCGTGATTCACCGCTCCAAACTGAAACCGTGGCGACTAAGGAAAAACGTTTGCTGGCTTCGTATTGGATGTCGATTCCAAAACTGGTTCTGCCTGAAATGGCAGGTGCTGAAATGTTGCGCTTTTCCGCTGGCAGCAGGCGGTTGCGCGGCAGCAGATAGTTCGGGTCTTGTAAAATAGCCTGCTTGGGATCACCGAGTATCCGGTTCAATGTTTTGAGCGAGGGTTGATAGACACCGAAAGTATAGGCCACGCTCAAACGAGAGTTTTTAGCGTGGCTCAAAGCGGGGAAAAAAACAAGCGAAAGTGAGAGCACCAGAAAAATAGTCACGCAGATCGGAAAATCGCGTCGATCTTTTTGTTTTCTCAGGCTTGAACAGCTCACACTTAAAACGGGTCTCCATTACTATTTTACCTT
>CAZRYI010000021.1:7945-12604 GCA_964604255.1 uncultured Nitrospirota bacterium | reverse complement strand
TTGCTTTGATCCAAAGCGCCGAAAATAAATTTTGGTTTGAATCGAACAACAAGGCTTGGCAGGATTGCCAGGGCACCCAGAGAACTCGTCAACATGGCCAGAGGCACTAATATGCCCTCCATATGGAGGTAGTAGCCGCTGAAAGAGAGCATGGAATACCCCATCGAAACCGCAAGTGCATTAAAAACAATGGCCTTGCCGGAGGTCTGAAGCGTGATACGAACGGCTTCTTCGATATTGTCTCTCCGCCCCAATTCTTCGCGTAGACGGAAAATGAGGTAAATTTCGTAACCGGCCCCAATGCCGACGGCCATCGCGGTAATGGTGGCCGTGCCGATGCCGAGTTGAATGCCCGTCAGGCCCATCACACCAAAATTGATAAAGACGGCCAATGCCAAAGGGATGATGACAAAAAAGCCTCCGACCAAGGATCGTCGGACAAAGGCCGTCATCAGGAAGGTAATGGTGGCGATTTGAACAATATTCCAGGCCTTGCCACGCACCATCTCTTCATTCAGTGCTACCACAACCGGTGCACTTCCGGCCACACCAATTTTGACATCAAGCCCGGCAAATTCTCCTGCTTTGGCTTCTTCCACCGTGGCAATTAACTTTTCTGCCACACGGGTATCGTCTGTTTTCAGGAAGATCCAAATCACGGCTTCATCCTGTTGCGGACGCATCAGGCGGGAAAAATCGGCCGGATTGCCGGAAATGGAATAAAGAAACAGAAACTGAGCCACTTCCGCACGGGAATCCGGTACACGCAGGTAGGAGTCGTCTCCCTTGTTGATCGTCTGGTTCATCTGCTTTACATAATCAACATAAGACTCGGTTTTTCCGACTTCTTTGATTTCTTCTAAACGTCGTTGAAGGCGGTCAACTGCGGAGGCCACCGCCGGCTCTTTTAGCGCACCCTTTTTTGTGGCTTCAAGCAGGACGTAAAAAGTCGAGGTGCCGGAAAATTTTTCGTTGAGGACTTTTTCGTCCTGGCGAAGCACGGTGGATTCAAAAAACTGGGATCGATTGCTGTTGCTCACCTCTAGCTGAAAGGTTCCGACAATTGAGATGGCAAAAATAACGAGACCACCTACCAGGATGGGTGTTCGCCCCGATCCGGTTATTTTTGCCGCTAAAGCGCCTAAGAAACGGTCCAGCATGTCCGGTCCCTTTGACTGCTTTTTTTGCTTTTTGGAAACACGAAAGATGGAACGCAGGGAGGGAATTAAGGTCAGCTCCAAAACCAGCGCGCTTAAGAGGCCAAAGGCGGTAAAAAGACCAAAGGCCTGAAAGGTTTGCAATTTGAAGGTGATCAGCGAACCGAAACTTGCTGAGGCAATCAGTCCGGCAGTGACCATGGCAAGCCCTGCTTTGCTGGTGGATTCGATGATGGCCGCGTTTTTATCTCCCAGTCGATCATATTCTTCATAATATCTTTTTAAAATCTGAACGGAGTCTCCCGCTGCAATGGCGAGGATCAAGATCGGCACCATGGCATTCCAGGGATCAAGCGGCGTACCGGTCATGCCCATGATGCCCATCGCCCAGATCACTGCCAAAAGTGAAGTCAGCAGGGGAATCACCAGGCCCTGCCAGGTTCTGAAAGAAATGTAATGGAAAATGCCGATAATCAGGATTGAAATTGGAAAGAGCACCGCCAGCATCTGCCATGCATCGGCTTCAAAAAAGGAGAGCACGATCGGCATTCCGCCAAGATATATTTTATGGCTGTCGTCTAAGTGTTTGTCGATGATGTCCTGCAACTGGCAGTGGATGTAGCTATCCGCCAGCCATTCTCCGGGGATATCTCTTTGCCAGGATCCACAGTTTGAGTTGGGATCAGCTGGTTCCCAGTCGCCCGTCCATCCGCCAGATTTTTCCTCTGATGCGGCCTGGCCTGCTTGATCATCTTGCTCTGACTTGTCCCACGCCCCTTTTTTATCCCAATCCTCACCAGCGGTCGCGGCATCGGAGGACGGCGTAGCGGATGCCGGTTCCCCAGTTTCGTCAAAATATTCCTCTGGAATTTTGGCACCAAAATCAACAATGATGGCAGCGGCACTGGCGTCTTTTGAAACCAGGCTGCCGACAAAAAGATTGTTTGAAAAAATCCGTTCTCTTAAGGCGGATAAGCCCTCGGCATCGGTCGGGATGTCGGGCATGAGCTGGGTAATGTTGATTGCTTCTTCGGTTCCGACGATGTATTTAATTTTGCGGTCGGCAATGCTGATGACATTGTCTTCTTTAATGCCGGAAATCAGTTTGACTTCATCGGTGATGTCTTTGATTTTTTGAAGCGTGATCGGATTAAAGATGTCTCCCTTTGTATTATGGACACCAATAACCACAACGCGGCTGCCACCGAAAGTCTCTTCAATCTTGTTATTCAATTGTACATAGGGATGGTCTTGCGGCAGGATGGCTTTTGGATCGAATTTGAGTTCGATTTTGGTAATTTGAACGAGAAAAAAAACGGTGATCAGAAGGATTAAAAAGATAACGGGATAGCGAAACTGAACAATTTTCTCAACAAATTTCTTCATCATTTCCTCTTGTCAGTCTACCTAAAATATTAAAAAAATCAAGTTTTAGTGGAATATCTATCGTATCGAACAGTCTTAAAAATGCAAAGGCAGAAGTTTGACACCCTGCGGTTTAGCCCCATACAATCACGGCTTTGAATCACTTTTTGCCTCCACAAAATAGCCGCCTAGAATATACTATGAGTCGCACGAAATATAGAGGGATACTCTTTTTGATGATTGCCTTTCAAGTGGCAATGCCTAATTTATCCGAGGCTGAACATTGGGGGGCGGGTCGTATCGAAACGGGCTATGTTTTTGACGATAATGTTTTTCAGGCTAAAAACAAAACAGAGTCAGATCTGATATGGGAATCAAACCTTGCGCTGGCCTATTTTCTGGGGGAAGCGCAAATCAGCGCATCCGCCACTTTCAGCCGTTATTTTGAACAAATGCAGTTAAATTACGAACAATATGAAATCGGCCTGGAAGGCCCTTTTGGAGACCGGAACTATGCGGCGGTCTTTTATACTTTTTCTCCGACTGCGCTGCTGGATAAAACAGAGGTCGATCTTGAACCCTTTGCTTTTCGTTCGGATGGGTTTGAGCTTCATATCGACCGTGATTTTAGTTCCAAGCTCAACCTGGGCCTTGTGCTTTTGTTAAGACAGCTACGTTACAATCGGGCATTCAGCGCAAAAGACAGCCGAATTAGGAGTATTAGCCCTACCGTCAATTATCTGCTTAACGATGTTTTGCTTCTCAGCGGCTATTATGCTTTTGAAATGGGAAGGGCTAAGGGAGGCAGGACGGTTGAATCGGCGCTGGACGATATTTCCTACAACGCAAATATCGGCTCCGTGCAGCTAAGGGTGCTGAGTGGGGAACGTGCAAAAATTCGCCTGGGTTATCGGATTGAGCGGAAAAGCTATACCAGCGAATCAGATCCCTTCCATCGCGGCAGAAAAGACTTTAATAATCGCCTGTTTCTGAGCCAGAGTTATCAGGCTTCAAAGGAGCTGAGGCTCAGCGCGGAAATTGATCGCACCTGGCATTTTTCGACTGACAAAACGCTCGACTACAAAAGTTTAGGCATATCCCTTGTTGCAGCCTATCTTTTTTAGGACGCTCTTATTAGGACTGCTCCGCACCTTCGCGATATTTCAACTTGGCATCAATAAAATCGCGATTTGAAAATTTCAGGCCATAGGCGACTTCACGCACGGCTTCATGGCTGACATGGCCCAGCTCGCCATCTGCCCCCGCGACATCAAAGAGACAGGCTAATAGATGTCGTCTTTGTGTCAGGTTGTTTCTTTCGTAAAATGTGCGGGTGAGTCGAAAGGGATCAAGACCTTTTGTCGCTGATTCTTTGACTGCCGAGCGGATCAAAGCCATTAGTTCATCATTGAAGCCGGTGAGTTTTTGTAGGTGTAAGCCCAGAACAGACAAGGCTGCTTCAGAGATGGGGCCTTCCGCTGCTGCGACGTGGGCAAGCAGACCCGCAAAAAGCGAGGCATCGGCCAGTCGTTCAGGGCTGGCTTCAATGGACAGTTTTTCCCGTTCCAATGCCCGGCGCACTTTGAATAGAATCCGATTGTTGAGAAAATCGTCTAACTCATCTTTTCGATTAGAATCTGAGGAGGGTTTTAAGACTGTTTCTCGAAACAGTCCTTTCAGTCGTCCCAGGATGGCGGAAGCAGGTCCGGTTTCGCGAAATATTTCAGTACAACGCTGGATGAACGCTGCTTCTTCATTGCTTACAATACCATCGGCTCCCATCAATCCTGTCAGCAGGGCAATGACTTCTTCTCGCTCTGCTGCACCACCGAGCTGAAGCACAAAATCCTGCACCAGACTTTCTGCTTCAGCGGGCGGAATGGGGTCTTCGAGATACATTTCGATCTTTGCCCAGTCTTCCCCGGTAAAATCGAACTTGAAGAAAAAATCTTTGAGGAAATTCGTTTCTTCGTTGCTGATTTCGCCATCGGCCCAGGCAAGGGCAATGAGCACACGAATCAAAGCAAACTGTTTTTCAGTGGGTAGCTGGTTTGACATATAAAGACTCCTTTTTGGCAGATGAGAGGATCAATATTAGCGCAGAATAGTGATGCTGAAACAAAGCTGTCAAGTATTC
>CAZRYI010000021.1:0-7845 GCA_964604255.1 uncultured Nitrospirota bacterium | reverse complement strand
CTTATTCAACAATAATTTTTCCGCGCATGTCTCGACCGTGAATGCCGCAGTAATAATCGCAGGTCATCCGCTTAAAAAATGATTTCTTAAAGCTTTGTTGCTGGTTAATGGGTTCTGATCGAAAAGCACAAAACCCCTTTTTGGCTTCGCTGACAACGGAGTGAGGGAGGGAGTCATCGTTGTGCCAGATAATTCTTCCTCCAAGCGGTACCCGAACTGGGTTGGGAGAAAAGGCAGAATCGCCTAATTTTGATGAATTAGGACGGATACTTATTTTTCGCAGTTGAGGATCGGGAAAGAGATCACAGGCGCTTAATGCGAAGAGGCTCAGGAAAAACAGGGTGAAATAAAAATGTGGGAGTGAAGCAGTGATGGCGGAGAGGCAGGGATTCGAACCCTGGGAACCTTTCAGTTCAACGGTTTTCAAGACCGCCGCTTTCGACCGCTCAGCCACCTCTCCCATGAATCTATTGTTATAGTTGCTTTAGCCGATTCGCGCAATCCCCCCCATGTAGGGTCTTAATACTTCGGGAATGATGACCGTGCCGTCTGCTTGCTGGTAGTTTTCTAAAATAGCCACCACGGTGCGTCCGACCGCCAGGGCAGAGCCGTTTAGGGTGTGTGGATGTCGGATTTTACCCTCTGCGTTGCGATATCGTATTTTTGCGCGTCTTGCCTGAAAGTCTTCAAAATTACTACAGGAAGAGATCTCCCGATATTTCTGCTGCGCCGGAATCCAAACCTCAATGTCGTAGGTTTTGGCCGCCGAAAAACCGAGATCTCCTGTGCAGAGAGAAACAATCCGGTAGTGAAGCCCCAATTTTTGAAGCACGGCTTCTGCGTTATTGCACAGTTTTTCCAGTAGCGCGTAGGACTGTTCCGGTCGCGAAAATTGCACCAGCTCCACCTTGTTAAATTGATGCTGGCGAATCAGGCCGCGTGTGTCTTGTCCGTATGAACCGGCTTCCCGTCTGAAGCAGGGGGTGCAGGCCGTATAGGAGATGGGGAGATCTGACTCGGACAAAATTTCGTCCGCATGAATGTTGGTCAGCGGCACTTCGCCGGTCGGAATCAAGAGATCATCGCTGTCTTTGAGACGAAACAGATCTTCTTCAAATTTGGGAAGCTGTCCCGTCCCGGTCATGCTGGCCCTGTTGACGATAAAAGGCGGGAGCATTTCCTGGTAGTGATGGTGATCGGTATGCAAATCAAGCATAAAGTTGATGAGCGCCCGTTCGAGGCGGGCGCCTAGACCGCAGTAAAGCACAAATCGTGTCCCGCTGATTTTAACCCCTCGCTCAAAATCAAGAATACCGAGGGTTTCACCGAGTTCCCAATGATTTTGGATCTTAAAATCAAATTCGGGTACTTGTCCCCATTGCCGAACTTCTTGATTGTCTGCTTCGCTTTTTCCGAGCGGAACCGTCTGGTGAGGCAGGTTCGGTATGGTCAGCAGAAATTCGCTGTTTTCTGCTTCGATTTTTTTAATCTCTGCTTCACCGACTGAGATCTCTTCCGAAACAATTTTCATCTCTTTGAGAATGGCATCAATCGGTTCTTTAGCCCGTTTTAACTTCGGAATTTCTTTTGAGCTTTGATTCTTTTTGAATTTGAGGGCTTCGATCTCCTGCTTAAGCACACGTTGCTGTTTGTCCTGCGAAAACCAATGATCAAAAGAGATCTCCAGCCCTCGCGATGCAAGTCGGGTTTGTACGTCCTTAAGATCTTCTCGTAGTTTTTTTATCGATAACATAGATGTGAAACCAATCGCCTGATTTTAGTGCGGTGCCGGAGGCTTAATCTTTCGATTTTGCCGGTTTGGATGTGCTTTCTTTTTTTGAGGCCGTTTTTGATGGACTTGAGCTGCTCTTTGTCTCACTTTTCGATGTACTCTCGCCCTGTCCCTTCTTTTTAGCGTAGTCGGTCACGTACCAACCACTGCCTTTAAAATGGAGACCCGCGGAGGAAATCAGTTTCCGAACCTTGCCTCCGCAATCAGGACAAACGGTTAAAGGTGCATCGGCGATTTTTTGCAAAAGCTCTGTGCGTTTGTTGCATGATTCACATTCGTATTCATATATCGGCAAAAGAAGTCTCCCTGTAGCAGTCCAATTATTTTAATTTCGAAATTGCCTGTGCGATTTTGTCCAGACCGCGTGATAAAACCTCTTCAGAAGAAGCGTAAGAAAGTCTGAGATAACCATCTGCACCAAAGGCTTCTCCCGAAATCGTTGCAACACCGCCTTCTTCTAAAAGAAAGGATGCCAAAGCCGTTGAGCCTTCAAGGCAGCGTCCCTGATAACTTCTTTTCAGCAGTGCTTTTACATTTGGGAAGAGGTAAAAACTACCCGCCGAAGCAGCACAGCTCACCCCATCCATTTGATTCAGTTTTTCAAGCATCAATGCTCTTCTTGCCCCAAAAGCTTTGAGCATCTTTTCAACAAAAGGGGCACCATGCAGTAAGGCTGCGGCTGCGGCCTTCTGTGAAATGGAGGCGGGATTGGAAGTGCTCTGACTCTGCACCTTGGACATCGCCTGAATAATTTCTTCGGGTCCGGCGGCATAGCCGATGCGCCAACCCGTCATGGAATAGGTTTTGGAAACAGCGTTCACGACAATCGTTTTGTCTTTTAACGCCGGAATCAAAGCGGCAATGCTGTGATGAACGGCATCACCGTAGAGAAATTTTTCGTACACCTCATCTGCGATGATTGTGAGTGGCGTCTTAAGAAGCAGATCGGCAAGGGCCTCATAATGCGCTGCCGAATAAACCGCTCCAGTGGGATTTGAGGGGGAATTGAGGATAATACCTTTTGTTCGAGGCGTGATGGCCTTTTTCAGTTGATCGGGGGTCATCAAAAAACCGTCTTTTTCACGGGTAGTGACAATAACGGGTCTGGCCCCGGCCAACAATACCTGGTCGGGATATGAAACCCAGTAAGGGGCCGGAATAATGACTTCGTCACCTTCTTCAAAAAGGACTTGTGCGATGTTGTAAAGCGTGTGTTTTGCACCACAAGAAGCAATGACTTCCTTGTTGCTGTACGAAAGCTGATTCTCCCGTTTTAATTTTTGAACGATGGCAGACTTTAGCTCGTCCGTCCCGGAAGGTGCTGTGTACCGCGTTTCGCCTGAGCGAATGGCTTCAATACCGGCTTCCGCTGCAACCGGAGGAGACGAAAAATCCGGTTCGCCAAGACCAAAGAAAGTGATATCCACGCCCTGAGATTTCAAGACCTTCGCCCTTGCAGCAACAGCCATCGTTGGGGAAGGTTTAATTCTGCTGATGCGATTTGCCAGTTTCATACTCTATTAACCCCTTGCATATGGTTTAATTTTTCGGAGACGATTTTTGGTACGAGATCGGTAATATTGCCGCCCAATGCCGCAACTTCCTTAATCAAGCTGGAGGAGAGGTAGCAGTACTCCTGGCTTGGCATCAGGAAGATCGTCTCGACGCTTAAATCGAGTTTTCGGTTCATCAGGGCCATCTGAAATTCGTATTCAAAATCGGAAACAGCCCGGATACCCCGGATAATTGCCGTCGCCTTTTTTTTACGAACGTAAGTAACCAGGAGTCCCTCAAAGGCTTCGACGCTCAAGTTCGGCATGTGCCCGGTGGCCTCTCGAATCATCGCAATACGTTCATCCAGGCTGAAAAGAGGGGTTTTGCGTTGGTTGGGAGAAACAGCAACAATGACATTTTGAAAGAGCCGAAGCGCCCTCGCGATGATGTCAATGTGTCCATTGGTAGGGGGATCGAATGTTCCAGGATAGATTGCGGTTCGGCTTTGTTCAGGACTTTCCATAAAAAGAAAGTACGGTATCTCCGTACGGGTACTGCTTTTCTAAATGAAGTTTTCCAATCACTTCTGGCAACATTTGTTTGCGCCGATGTTCAAAGATCAGCCTGCCACCGGGCGATATCATATCACCCTGTTTAAGGCTTATCAACATCTTTTCAATCTCCCCGCTTTCATAAGGCGGGTCAACAAAAACAAGGTCAAATGGCTGTTTTATCTGCTTTAGAAAGTCTGAAGCTGTGCCCGAAATGACCTCACTTTGATCCCTGAAGCAGCAGAGTGCAAGGTTGTTTTCCAGGTTTTTCAGATGCTGTTGATCCTGCTCGACAAAGTAGGCGCGATGCGCACCCCGGCTGATCGCCTCAATGCCAATTGCCCCCGTACCCGCGTAAAGATCCAGAAAAGATGCGCCAATGATTTGATGTGACAAGACATCAAACAACGCGCTTCTGACCTTGGCTGCCGTCGGGCGAAGCGCAAGACCTTGCGGGACAAAGATTTTTCTCCCGCGTGCGTCGCCCCCGGTAATGCGAATACGATGTGCTTGTTTCGTCAAAGAAAATCCCCAGTTGTTTGTAGGTGAAGATAACAAAAAAAAGACACAAAACCGAGCCAAACACACTACTTGTCTACCCTTTAACAAGGCGTCTTTAAAACTTTATTCAGATGACAGCGATTACCCGGAAGTGCTAGCCTGTTCCGCCTGATCTGTTTTTCTTTACCGGGATAAATACTTTGATTCAGACCGCTAAAAAGACCTTTAACCTCATCATGATCAAACCCTCTCATTACGATGATGATGGTTATGTGATTCAGTGGCTGCGCTCATCTCTCCCCTCCAACTCCCTTGCCGCACTCTATGGTTTGGGTCTTGATTGTGCCGAGCGAAAGGTACTGGGAGACGATGTCGAAATTACCCTGAGTGTCTACGACGAAACCAATACACGGACAGAGGTCAAAAAGATCTCTGAATGCATCCAAAATGCAGGGGGGCATGGCCTGATCGCCCTTGTGGGTGTTCAGTCGAATCAATTTCCCCGTGCGGTGGATATTGCGCGCCAATTTCGTGCAGTGGGGATTTCGGTCTGCATTGGCGGATTTCATGTGAGCGGCTGCTTGGCGATGCTGAAGGAGATTCCCGCCGACCTCCAGGAAGCCATGGATATGGGTATCTCTCTCTTTGCGGGGGAGTCCGAAGGACGGCTTGAATCGCTCCTGAAAGAGGCCTATGCAGGCACAATGAAGCCTCTCTACAATTATATGGATGACCTTCCAAATATGGAGGGAGAGCCGGTTCCTTTTTTGCCGATGCACAAACTCAAAAAAACCGCCGGTTTGCGCGCCAGTTTTGACGCAGGAAGAGGCTGTCCCTTTTTATGTAGTTTTTGCACAATTATCAATGTCCAGGGACATAAATCGCGTTACCGCAGCGCAGACGATATTGAAAAAATCATGCGGGATAACCTGGCCCAGGACATTCATAATTTTTTCATAAGCGATGATGACTTCGCGCGGAACCGGAATTGGGAAGCCATTTTTGATCGACTCATCTATCTTCGGGAAGAAGAGGGCCTGAACATTCGATTTGTTATTCAAGTCGATACCATGTGCCACAAAATCCCTCGATTTATTGCCAAAGCGGGCCGGGCCGGAGTAACACGTGTTTTTATCGGGATGGAAAGCATCAATCCCGAAGCCCTGAAACTGGCCAAGAAAAAGCAAAACCAGATTTCAGAATATCAGGTAATGCTGGACGCCTGGCACGAGGCCGGGGCCTTGACCTATGCCGGATACATCCTGGGTTTTCCAAGCGATACACCGGAAAGTATTCTGCGGGACATTAAAACCATTCAAGACGAAATTCCGATTGACGTCTTAGAATTTTTTATTCTGACTCCCTTGCCTGGTTCCGAAGACCACAAAAATCTGCATGAACGAGGCGTGAAGTTGTCCACGGACATGAACCAATACGACGTTGTGCATGTCACCACCGCCCATGCCACCATGACCGATGCGGAATGGCTGGATATTTATCATCAAGCCTGGCATGCCTATTACACCCCGGAACATGTTGAAAAGGTGATCCGACGAGCCAAAAACTGGGGCGTGTGTCCTCAGGAAATGATGCTGAAACTACTCAGTTTTTATGCCGTTGCCAAAATTGAAAAAGTCCATCCGCTTGAAGGTGGCTTTGTTCGCCTAAAATATCGAAAAGATCGACGTTTCGGAATGCCCCTTGAAAATCCGCTGTTTTTTTATCCCCGCTATGTGTGGGAGACGCTTGGAAAAGTGATGCAATATTTTCTGTTGCTTCGCAGCTACAAAAAAATTGTTCGCAAAGTAGAGCAGGAGCCTGCTGTAAACGGGAATGGAAAGAGATCAATGCCGGAGCCGGAAACATTGGACGTCCTTCCTTCCGCGCCGACACACAAGAGCATTTCTAAATAAGACCGTGCCTTCCAACCGGCATCGCCGGAAAATGAACAACACCACAACACATAAAAGCCCGCATCCATTTTCAATAAAACCCCTGCTTGTCGGGCAAGGGGATCTCAACGCCTTCTTCGGTCTGGTTGTGGATAACATGACACAACTCGTCATCATGGCCACAATCCTGGTACATGTCTTTGAATTTCCGAGAGAACTGGTTTATTTCAAGATGATTCCCGGCTCGGCCATCGGTGTTTTAGTCGGAAATTTGTATTACACCCTCATGGCACTGAGGCTGGCAAAGCGTACAGGCAGACAAGACGTCACCGCCATGCCCCTGGGCATCGACACCCCTTCTCTGTTTGCCTTTATTTTTGGTGTGATCGGGCCTGCCCATATTGTCACCGGAGACCCGGTGCTGGCCTGGAAAATATCAATGGCCGTGGTGGTGATTGTCGGTTTAACCAAATCACTCGGTGCTTTTCTGGGTCCGATGATTCAAAGAACAGTGCCTCGTGCCGCCCTACTCGGGCCGATTGCAGGGGTCGCCCTGATGTTGATCTCTTTTCTGCCCTTGATCAAAATCTTTCACGAACCCCTGACCGGGTTCATCAGCTTAATCGTCATCCTGACCTGCATCGTCGCAAAAATCTCCTTTCCTTATCGCATTCCTGCCGCACTCGGCGCAGTGGTTTTGGGCATTACGATGTCCTATGTGAGCCGTTTTTTTGGATTAGGTGCCGCCTTACCCGACTTAAGCCAAAGACTTCAGGACATTGAATTTGCCTTTCCCCTTCCGAGTCTCGCTTTTTTAGAGGGGCTTTCATACACTGCAAGTTATCTGCCTCTGGCCCTGCCCTTTGCCATTGTGGTGATCATTGGCGGTATTGATGTCACCGAGAGCGCAAAGGCGGCAGGAGACGAATACGATACTCGGCCCATTCTTTTGACGAGTGGTTTATCGACGCTTTTAGTCGGTCTTTGCGGGGGCGTTGTTCAAACCACCCCTTTTATTGGTCATCCTGCCTACAAAAACATGGGAGGCCGTTGTGGTTATACGCTCTGGACGGCGCTCTTCATTGGCTTGGGCGGTATCTTCGGCTTTTTAGGTTTGATGGCCGATCTCTTGCCCGAAGCCGCCCTGGCACCGATTTTAATCTTTGTGGGTTTGGAAATCACCGCACAAACCTTTTCGGCCGTGTCAGCAAAATATTATCGTGCAGTTGCTTTTTCCTTTTTGCCAGCCATTGCGGCCTTGCTGCTCATTCAGCTGAACGGGATCTTGGCCAACCTTGGAAAAGTCCCTTCAGACCTCACAGGTGAAACAGCCACCAGCTTTCAAATGATTGTTCTGATTGCAAACGGTTTTATTATCTCTTCCCTGCTTTGGGGGGCAGCTTTGGTCTTAATCATCGACAGGCGTCTCAAACGCGCAGCCGCTTTTCTCGGTCTCGCAGCCTTTTTTTCCCTCTTTGGCGTCATCCATTCCCCCTTTCCAAATGGACAGCTTTTTCTCCCCTGGCAAATCACATCCACCCTGCCTGTCCTTCTATCTGGTGCTTACGGCATGATGGTCTTATTTCTTTTGTTCATGGCGATGCAAAAACCAGCA
>CAZRYI010000020.1:14344-15828 GCA_964604255.1 uncultured Nitrospirota bacterium | reverse complement strand
GTCTCAAGCATGTGCGCGGTAATGATCTCAATGGGACAGCGTATTTCTGTCGAGTTGTCCCGTGGCTCGGTTGAGCAGCTCTTTGTGAAAGGAGAGTCCGGCATCGTCATCAGTCAGTATGCCGGAGAGCACGCCGTCTTAATGATCATCGCCCGTAAAGATGCAAAACTCGGCCTTATTTTTTACGATATTTCACGCGCTGCAAAGCGAGTACAACAGATCCTTTCTTAGGGATTGAAACAAGCCGTGCACTAAAGCCCCGGGGGCTTTGTTCCCGGACTTTAATGCGCGGCAGACCGAAGCCTTTTTTCGATAATCGGTCAGAAAGCTGATCCGGTTTCTTGGGGTCATATGCGTCAAATCAATTGCTTCAAAATGAAAGGCCATCAGGTTCAATTGGATCTGATGGCCTTTTTTGTTTCTTTATACAAAGTGGTCTTTTTAAATTATTTAATCAGGGGGAATGGCATCATGATTACCTTATATGAATCAGATACACATAAAAACGTTTTTTTTAACGACCTCTCAGAAGGTCATATGATTCAGGCAAACCAGCATATTATCGTAGACAACAAAGAAGGCATTCTAATGGATCCGGGTGGGCACAAGGTGCATACCAAGCTCTTTGCGGCCTTGGGCCCTGTCCTACCCATTTCAGGTTTAAAACATATTTTCTTTTCTCATCAGGATCCAGACATCGTGGCCGCAATGAATGCCTGGCTCATGTTGACTGATGCCACGGGCCACCTATCGGGACTCTGGTCACGATTTGTCACGCACTTCGGCATCGACAAACTTGTGGTTGATCGTTTGATTGAAATTCCAGATACCGGCAAAACCCTCATGCTGGGAAAAAACCCGCTTAAATTCGTTCCAGCCCATTTCCTGCATTCCTGCGGCAATTTTCACCTCTATGATCCCGTCTCAAAAATTCTCTATACAGGTGATCTGGGTGCCTCAATCGGGCAGGACTATGCCGTTGTTGAAGACTTTGAAGGTCACATTCGATACATGAAGGGTTTTCACCAGCGTTACATGCCTTCTAACAAAGTACTCAGAATGTGGGCGGAAATGGCACGAACCATGGATATTGAAATCATTGCCCCGCAGCACGGTGCATTCTTTCCAAACAAAGAGATGTGCAATCAATTTATCGACTGGATCGAAACCATTGATTCAGGAATCGACTTGATGGAAGGTGTGTTCCAGGTGCCTGCTTAAGTAAAGATTTAAAAGAAGCTTTTGCAATAACGTAGAAAGGGGCAGCCCGCTAGTTGGGCTGCCCCTTTGTTATTTTAAAGACCTTCCGCTTGAGGCAATTGCTGTGTTTTCAAAAAATCAACGGCGGCCTCTCGGGTCGATATTTTCCCACTCAACTGCTCTTCTCGCAGCAATGCCAGGTATTTCCCGATTTGAGGGCCGGATGAAATCTCAAGCAACTTCATCACATCCCGGCCACTTAAGAGCGGTTTCGGCAGTTTGTC
>CAZRYI010000020.1:0-14244 GCA_964604255.1 uncultured Nitrospirota bacterium | reverse complement strand
CCGTCTTTTTCCGGTGTCTGAAGGGTCACTGGCTTGGCAATGTCATGAAAGAGCACGGCCAAAACTGTCTCGGCATCAAAGCCCTCCTTAAATTCCTTTTGAAAAGCTTCGGAACGCAGTTGAGAAAGAGCAAGTCGGGTATGCACCCAGACATCCCCTTCCGAATGATAATTTGTCGGCTGGGGACAGTTTTTCATCGGAAGCAGTTCCGGCATCAGTTCCAAGAACGCACCACTGGCATCCCACAAATCAAAGGACAGCACCGGATCATGCACCATCGCTTTGATAAACTCCTTCGCAATCGTCTCCCGCGGCACAACAAAAGTGCCATCCTCCCGCGTTGCATTGATCACTCGAACAGCCTGTTTCAAGGCCTTCCAAGTCTCAGGCTCAAAAGAAAAATGAAGCTGTGCGGCAAAGCGCAGTCCGCGCAGCACCCGAGAACTGTCTTCGGCAAAACGCCGATCCGGCGCTCCGACGGCGCGCAGCAAACCTGCGTTTAGGTCATTCAAACCACCAAAGGGGTCAATGAGCACCTCAGTTACTTTGTCTAGCGGTAGCTCATCCTCCGTGCCTGCGCTTCCCAAACGTGCGGCCATCGCGTTGATGGTAAAATCTCTGCGACGCAGATCATCTTCAATAGAAAGCGACGGGTCGCTTGTGATTTTAAAATCCCGATAGCCTCCGCTTTCAGAAAAAGATTCTTCCGTTCTCGGCAAGGCCACATCAATCGCCTCTTCAAAGTGCTCACCCTTCGGATAAAACTTAAAGACCCCGAAATTTTTGCCGACCCAACTCACTTTGCCATGTTGACGCAGTATTGCACCCAGGGCTTCTGCCGGAACACGACGTACCAGAAAATCGTAGTCCTTGGTCTCTCGCTGCAAAAGCAGGTCGCGAACAGCTCCCCCGACAAGATAGACTTCACTTTCTGGAAAGTTTTTTTCAATTTGATCAAAAACACTGAGCTTTGAGCGAAGTTTGCGTAAAACAATGCGAAGGGTATTTGGTGAATATTTTGTCATTTTTTATTTTTCCAAAAGTACTTGGGCGATGTGTTTTACTTTGACTTCTCCCTGCAATCCATTCTTGAGTTGAATCATACAGGCAGGGCAGGAGGTGACAACGACATCGGCACCTGTGGCGCTGATGCCTGCGCGTTTCCGCTCAAAAATCTTCGATGACTGCTCTGGATTTTTGAGGCAGAAACTCCCCGCGCCGCCCGCACAACGATCCGCATCCGGCATTTCAATAAAATCAATATCGGGATCAGCGCGCAGCAGTTTTTTCGGTGCTTCGCCCGCACCGGCGGCGCGCAGGTGGCAGGAGGCATGATAAGTCACTCGTTGAGGTTCAGCCGTTTTTTTAGCTAACGCACTCTCTCGTGGTTTGTTTTTTTTCAAGATGAATTCAGAAATATGCTGAACTTTTTCCGCAAGGGCAATGGCCTTGGCATGATACTGTGCATCCTGAAATACTGCATCCCCGTCATGAAAAAGCTTCGTATAATCCTTCAACATCAAGGTGCAGGAGGCACAGCCCGTAATCACCGTTTCATAGCTTTCAAAAGCATCAAGATTAAATCGGGCATTTTCCTGAACCAAGTCCATCACGCCGTAGGTTTGAATGGGCGTGCCCGAACAGCGTTGGGGTGGCAGTGCTGGCTCAATACCATTTTTTTGCAAGAGTTCAATCACGGCATCGCCGACACCATCATCAAAATAGTTTGCTGCACAACCGTGAAAATAGGCCACCTGATTTTTTGAATCTATCAACTCCGGATATCGCTCCCGAAGATGTTGTTTTGCCAGACGAGGCAATGCCATATCTGCCGGGATTCTGGCATTTGGGCCCAGTGTTTTCATGCAGACACTGCTCACACTTTCAATAACTTTACGACCGACACGATGATTCCAAAGCGGCTCGGTGAAGGCTGCCAGCTTTAGTGCCCCTTCAAAAAGAGGGCGATTGTCCTGAAAGCGAAAAACCTGCTCTGCAAATGCATTGGGATGTGCCGCCCGTTTTTCCAGGATCAGCTCAGAAACATCCAAACCCGCTGGACAGATGGATCGGCATGATTTGCAATTGAGGCAGGCATCGACAATTCGGGAGGATTCTGCAGGGTCAAAGCCGGGTTCAGTCAGAATATGAAACCACCCGCGTGCGCTGTTGGACTCTTCCAGCTCAACGTCGTAAACAGGACAAACTGCATTACACTTGGCGCAACTGGCACACTGTTTCCAATGCAGATCCAGATCAATATGTTCGGTAAAAGGCGTCTCCGATATTTTGACGCCGGGATTTAGGATTTGATCCGGGTCAAATAAGTGTTTCACTCGTTTGAACAGCGCATACAGTTCGGGGCCATAGACCGCACTCAAAAATTCCGCCCGAATCCGACCGTCACCGTGTTCTCCGCAAATTGAACCCTCAAAGCGGTCAATAACCGTTTGGTGAATCTCATGAGATAGCGCGACCATCGTTTCAAAATCGGTGGCATCATTGATGTTCAATAGCGGGTTGATGTGGGCATTGCCGTCTCCGATATGCCCGTAGATCGCCACTGCGACACCTTTTTCGAGAAAAATCTGTTCAAGATAGGCGACCAATTCAGGAATGCGATCCGCTGCAACCACGACATCATCAGCAAAATTGATGGGTTTTTTATCTCGGTTATATTTGTACAGCGTCGGATACATCGCTTTGCGAACCTGCCACAGTGCCGCCTGCCGTTCAGGATCGAAGGCAATTTCCATTGGCACACAGAGCCGCACTTTATCCAAGAGTGCTTGTGTCGCGTCCATTTTTTCATGAATGTCTTCATCAAATTCAGCCAGTAGCATCACCTTGGCCGCTTTCGGAATGGCAAATTTTTCGCGACCCACCAAGTCAAGCGAATTGGCATCCATCATTTCCAAAGCACTCGGAGCCAGTTGACGCAGTGCCTGTACCACAACACCCACGTCCGAAAGCGATTGCAGATAAATCAAGGCTGTCGCCTGTTCCAAAGGTTTGTGAACCAGCTTAATCGTCGCCGCAATGGTCAGTGCAAGTGTGCCTTCGCTGCCGATAAAAAGTTGGTGCAGGGGGAAGATACCCTGATCCAGGCCATCGGCAAGGTCAAACAGGTTGTAGCCACTGGCATTTTTAGACACTGCTTTTCTTTTGGATTGGATCAATGCCTTGTTTTCCAATACAAGGTCATAAAGCGATTTCACTTCAGGATTTTGATCAAAAAGCACCTTCAACTGAGGATCGTCGAGAGCGTACTCTTTGGCTGTGATCCAGCGACCGCTTGCCAACAAAACCTCCAAAACAAGCACATTTTCTTTGGTGGCCCCGTATTTTAATGTGTGAGGACCAGCGGCATTATTGCCCCACATACCACCGAGTTTACACATTTCTCCGCTGGAGGGGTCGGGGGCAAACATCCATCCTGTAGGTGCTAAGCGACGATTCAGTTCCGCATAGACCATGCCGGGTTCCACACGGGCTGTGCCTTCTTTTTCATCAAGCGCCAGCATTTGATTCAGTCGGGAAAATTCTAGAATGATCCCTTCTCCAACAGCATTGCCGGTGAGGTTGGTACCAGCACTTCTGGCCGTTAAGGGGATTTGATGTAAGCGGGCATATTCAAGGGTTATTTCAAGGTCACTTGCGGATGCAATCAATACAATCGCTTGAGGTCTCAGTTTGTAAATTGAGGCATCGACTGAATAAGCCGTCAATGTGGCGCGGTCGCAGAGGACTTTTTGTGCACCTAATTTGGCACGTAAATCAGAAAAAAGCTCAGACATGGAAGGAGTATACAGACAGGAGAAAGGGCTGACAAATCGCTACGTCGCCCTGACAAAGTTAAGAAAGAAACAATGTTAAGGAGCCTCTGATTAAGGCCCCGGAAAGAGAACTTCCTCCAGCTCTTTCAGGTAGAGGTAAAGTTTGGGGTGGTCTTTTTGTATTTCGAGAAATTCCAGTCCGAAGGCATATTTTCCGCCTCTGTTGAGTTTTCTTGACCACTTGATTTGCCCCATAATCGACTCTTCGATGGTCTCATCGTTTGCTGTCAATAGTTTCAACTTTACCAGCAACATTGATCCTTTATTAAAACCGCTATTCATGTATCCACCCATGCCAAAAGTGGAAACATCCCGGACAAAGACTTCAATCGATTTCTGTAGTCCATGCGGGGTGATGTGGGCAACGGTTGTGATTGGAATTCTAAGATGTTTTCTGCGATTTTCCATAAGAAGCATTCCGTTTCAAAAAAATGCGACAACTTTTTAAAGGTTCTTTCCATTTTACCAGATGCTACCCTCAGGTCAAACGGATCAGAGCGTCCTTCACACAGAAATACGCAAGCCCGATAAAGTGAGTTTCGATTTTTATAGGGAGATTTTGAGAACTACGATGAAGAACACACGTTGGTACACTTGGATTTTAAGGAAGCTCTGATCAAGTCATGAATTGTTTTTTCTTCTGAAAAATAACAACAGACTTAATCAGAGCTTCCCGATGCCTGAGCCTTTCGACTCTATAAAAACAGGCCTTTTATCTCAAGGACATCTGAAAATGCTTAATCTTTGATCTCTACTTTTTCGGCTGCAAGTGCCCCAGTATCAAATGTGCCTGTTGCTTTGACAATGGTCTCACTTGTCAGTAGGTTAAAAAATGCTTCCTGGCTGAGCACAATATCTTCCTCCCTCTCAAAATCTGTATTGATATCTGTGTCAACCGTCAGACCTAATACCGACAGACTGGGTGAAGTAAATGAATCGACAGTGCCTTCAATCTCAACGATTAAGTCGAAATCTTTTCGTTTGACTTCAGTTGCAATCAAAGTACCCTCTGAGACGGTGCCTTTGATCTCCAAACGATCACCGGATTGAATATTCGCCAGACTCAAATTCTCGACTTCCGCTGAAGACTTATCTTCAATTTCCGTCAAGTTGTTAAAAACAAGGGTCTGTCCCAATAAAGTCACCGTATTGGCTGAGAGATCAATGCTTTCAACATCGGCTTTGATCTTAAACTTGTTTTGATGAAACTCAATCTCTTTCGCCACAAGTACGCCACTCCCATTGATAAGTCCTTCAACTTCCACGCGTGAATTGAGATGGATGTCGTCGGCTGTGCCACCTTTAAATTGGGTGAATGAAGTGGTTATTACGGCCTGACCATTGACAGAAAATTCACTGAGACTGCTGAAGTCGGTGACCAAGCCTTCGACCTCTACTTTCAGACCTTCTTCTGACTCGCCCAGTCCGCTGTCTTCTTTTTCAATTTTGGTGGCACTCAGGAGGCCAGAACTGTCCCGTGTGCCCTTTGCTTCGACAAGCAGCCCGTTGGTCAAATCACCTGGGTTCATATCCTCAAATACAGCACCTGTATAGGTCACAAGCTGTGTGCCGATTAAAAAGGTCTCTGCAAAGGGATCAAGCCCCTCAATTCTTCCCTTCAACTCAATTTCAGTCACATTGACTTGAAAGGTTTCGGGTTTGCGTTCGATCAGAGTGGCTTGAATGACCCCGCTGCCAGAAAGCAATCCACTCACTTCCACCATGTCATTCGGGTTTAAATCGGACAGACCAAGAACATTTTCGTACTTTGTGAGCACATCCACAATAACGGTCTGACTCATGACCACCAAGCTATTACCTGCGAGGTCAATGCTGTCAATGGGCCCTTCAATATCCGCCTCAAATTCAATGCTCAGGGCTGTACCGGCTGTGCCGTCGTCATTAATGGAGCCTTTCACGGTCACGAACATTCCCAATTTAAGTTCGCTATCGTTTCCGGGCCGATCATCAATGGTCACGATTGCCCCATCTGTTTCAAACTTCACTCCGTTGACAAAAATACTGCCAAACTCCGTGATCGGCCCTTGACTGACGCCCAAGCCACCAATGCCGCCCGAGGCAAGTTGATCTTCACTGCTGCTTGCGCAGGCAAAAGACAGCATTGAAACAAGTAATACCGTGATGCATGATTTTAATAAATTTTTCGTTTTCATTTTTCTTCTCCTCGTTTTACGCCTTCTCCTAAGTAATAGACCTCAAGATCGGCACACTTGAGATCCCCTCCTTCTTCCATCACAGGCTTCGTCTCCCGATTACCCTGGGGCATCCCATGATCCACTTCTTCCAACAGACTTTGGCTTGCTTCATCCTTCATATTTGGGATTATATTCCCTAATTTCAATTCTGTCAAGAATTGATGAACAAAAAAAACACTTTTATTTCTCTTGGAAGCAGGTTTTGGAAGGTCGTTAGCTGGGCACAAAAAAAGCCCGACAGTATTTTGCCGGGCTTTTTTGTGATGTATTCAGGAAGGTGCTGATCTAAGGCAATTCTTGATGCCTGTTATGAATTGCGACATAGGCGTCGATGTTTTCCAAAAAGACATCCGCCATATGAGGATCAAACTTCTGCCCTCGCTCCTTTTTGATGTAAGGAATGATTTCCTCAAGCGCCCAGGCCTCCTTGTAAACCCGCTTGGAGATCAGCGCATCAAAAACATCGGCAAGTGCGACGACGCGGCCATATCGGTGAATCTCTTCTCCCTGCAAACCCTGCGGATAACCGCTGCCATCCCATCGTTCGTGATGCTGTTTGGCAATCATGGCTGCTGCTTTTAAAATAGGATGTTTCGAATGCATCAGCATCTGATGCCCCATTTCCGCATGTTGTTTCATCGTCTCTTGCTCTGCTGCAGTGAGGCGACCAGGTTTTAATAAAATGGTATCGCTGATACCCAGTTTTCCCACATCGTGCAATGGCGAAGCAGCGGTTAATAAATCGATATCTTGTTGGGGAAGGCCCAGTGTCGTCGCAAGATGTTTACAGTATTCGCCCACCCGTCTTGTATGGTTAATGGTTTCCTGGGAGCGTTGCTCTTCGATCAGACCAATTGTAAAGACCGTTTCTTTCAGCGTCGCCTCGATTTCAGCGTTCATTGCTGTCAGCGCTTCATTTTTTTTCTCCAACAGTAAGTGCGTTTCTAATATTTCTGCGTTAAAGAGGTTAATCTCTTCCGCAACACGATGGAATTCCAGACTCTCAAATTTTTGCGTATCCACCGGCTTGTGCTGAAAAAAGGCCTTCTTTGCTTCAGTGATCAGGATATCCAGCGGGGCTTTTACCAGGTCTTGAATCGTTTTGAAGCTATTGAAGACAAGCAAAATCAGAAAGAGGGCCGCACTAAAACCAATCGCTGCGACTGCTTTAAATGACAAGTTACGATAAGCGGTCAAGTTGAGTTCAATATCAATAATCCCCAAGACTGTGCCTTCTGCGACATCATGGCAATTCAAACAATTCACCGCACTTTTTGAATCGACTGGCCCACTTTCCAATTTCCCAGATCTCGCAATATAGGGAATCAAGGCGCGAATATTCGGATTGAAGTCAAAATCACTCATCACAAAAACCGGCAAATTTGATTGAAAAACCGCGTCGGCCAGCGGATCACTTTGTTGCTTATCCTCAAGAGACGGGCCGTATTGTGTTTTGAGTGCCGGTGAGCGAAGGATGCTAATTTGATTCACTTCTTTGAGCGACCTGATTTCATCCAGGAAAGCATGGCGCTCATGCATGATGTTCGATTTCATGTGCGCGGTCAGACCTGCCATCACAATTTGAGACAGTGCCAGGGCTTTGTCTTCAACAATTTTTTGGGAAATTGAGCGAAAGCTCAGCGAAATAATTGTGAGCATAATCAGGGAAGCCAGCAAGAGAAAAGAGACCAGCCTTTTGACCGTAATGATCTTAATGCCCGGTTTTGACATGGCTTTGCTTCCCGTGTGCATCAATCAGGGTGGAGATTTAATGAACGCAATAATTGTGTAGACCTTCAAGCATTCATTATAGCAGTCGTTTTGGACTAATGGCGGGAGATTGCAGAACTTGTTTCTCTTATCGACGACTCGGCATGCTGCGTTTTTGCCACATTTCTGCGGGGTCGAAAGCCCGAATGGTGGTGAAGCTCAGCCCTTCGCTACGATCCGCGAGGACTTCAATGAGTTCTTTGACCACCCGACCTGTTTTGACGATGCCTGAAAAATCAATCTTGTCCACCGTGTCACTCGGACGGTCAATATCGCCCGTGTCCCCACTGAAAAACTGTATTGCCGGAATGCCCTTTTCAATAAAACTTACGTGATCACTCTCTCCAAGGGTGCCCGGCAAAGGGGAAACAGACACTCCACTTGCGGTCCCGGCTTCTCGAAGCAGCGGTGCCCATTCCCGCGCCGATCCGCCGCCAAGAATCAGCAAAGGTCTTGCGCCCAAACTACCCACGGTATCAAGGTTGATCATGCCCATGATTTTTTCTGAAGGAAAGGGCAAGCCCGTCGTAACAAAATGTTTTGATCCACGCGAACCAACTTCCTTGCCGGTAAAAGCAACAAAAACAATCGGTCGTTTCAAGGGAGACGCTTTTGCCAACATGCGGCCCAGTTCAATTAAAAGGGCGACGCCGCTGGCATTCGCATTTGCACCGGGATGGAGCAGGCCCTCATCCCCGGCATGGACACGCGGCCAGCCGAAACCGAGATGGTCATAGTGTGCGCCAATAACAATGCTCTCATTCCGCAAGTTTGGATCGCTGCCCGGCAGAAAACCCACGACGTTTTTCAGCGCAACACCGGCACCTAAACCGCTTCCTTCTCCTGTCCACTGCTGAATGTAAGTACGCGTAGCGCGGCCACCTGGTTTGAGACCTGCACTGCGAAAAGCCGAAGCGATGTATTCTGCGGCCCGATCCAGTGTTGCAGTCCCAAAACCTCGGCCCTTCATGCGGGGGTTTGAGAGAGCGACAATATCCTGTTCGAGATTCGCTTCCGAAAAGAGGGGTCGCAATGCGGCCAGAGCACCGCGATCTGCGAGTAGCAGGGGTTTTGCCTTAATCCATTTCCCGTCGCCCTGTTTCACACGAACCGACATCGGAGAGCCCACCAGCGGCCATCGCCCCTTGATTATGTTTTTGGGTGTATTGCCAGCAAAACCGAGATAACCGAAAGGCCCATAGTGAGGAAGTTTTCGCTCCAAACCCGGAAGTGATGCCGGATGATCGGTGGCAAGCCAATTCAAAGAACGACGCGCACTGCCGGGATGACGGGCTGCGAGTACGAGGGAATGTCCTCGCCGTGGAATCTGTTCGTCCTTGATGCGTGTCATGGCGCTATTGGTTGAGAGGCCGTAAGGACGTAGTTGAGACAGGATGATCCGCTGAAAACGGTTTTCCCAGCCGAAGAGCCAGATATCCTTGTCACTCGGAAGGCTTTCAATGTCCCGATCCCAGATGATTTCGATTTGTGTTGGATTGGCCCGTCGCCATGATTCAGCCAGTCGCAGATAACTTTGGCGCAACTTTTCCGCTGCGGTTTTCGGCAGAATGATCAGGACGGATTTTGCGCCGAAAACCTTTGAAAGTGAAGGAGGCATCTCTGCGGGGTGAAGCCGACGAAATAAATCAAAAGCCGGATCAATCGTCATTCGGATCGGACGCGCAGGCAGCATCAAAGAAATTTCCTGCTCTTTTTCGGTGATTGATACGGTGGTTTCAAAAGCCTCTGCGTCGTCATTTTTCAAGGTGAGGGCAATGGGCATTTCAAGCGCGTAGGGTGGCCCCGATTGCCGCTGACGAATTCGGGCACTCAGACGGTATTGTCCCTCCTGATATTCGGAGCGAACATTGTCCACTCGAAGAATCGGCGCACCCGCCCGCTCAATCCACTGCTCAAAGAAGGCAGTAAGATCTAAACCCGATGTGCGACTGAAGGTGTGCTGAAGGTCGGCAAAAGATGCCCGCTTAAAACGGTAGTCCTGAAAAAAGGTTTGCAGTCCTCGCACAAAGTTTTCATCCCCGAGTTTGCTGCGAAGCATATGAAAGAAAAAGAGGGTTTTGCCATAACCAACGGCCTGTGTTGCGGCATCATGGCGACCCCGAAAACCTGAGAGCGGAAAGTCCCTTGCTGCCGAGACATGGTTTGCATATTTTTGAAGAGAAGCCCGGCGCGATGCCAAACCTTTGCCCGCTTGTTCCTGGATCAGATAGTCTGCGAGATAAGTGGTCAAACCCTCGCTCCAGTTGCCGCTGTTCTGATCAACATAGACCCCGTTGCCCCACCAATTGTGGAGGATTTCGTGCGGAAAAGAGGAATGCAGAATAAAGGGAAAACGGATGACTTTGGGACCAAGCAAAGCAAAAGAGGGCATACCGTAGCCTGTTTCCCAAAAGTTTTCGACCAGCGCAAATTTTTTATAGGGGTAAGGCCCCAGCAAAGCCTGGTACATTTTGAGGTATTGCTCGGTCACTTCAAGATAACTGTCGGCCAGGGCCTGATCCGCCTTGCGGAGAAAAACCATTGCCTCCACTCTCCCGGCGTTGCGACGATATTCTGTCCATTGACCGGCGACGATGAAAACTTCCTGCTGAGGCTCTGGAGACTCCCACCTCAAACTCACAGCGCTGCGACCTGAATCAAATCTTTCTGAACGATAAGCCCTTCGCTCTCCCTGACTCACCGCATTCCAGCCCCTCGGCAGCTCAATATTAAGGTTGAAGGTCAGCAAATCATTGGAAAACCGGGGGAGCCAGTAGCTTTCTCCTGAGAGAAAAACACCTTCAGCAGAGATGATACCGGGGGTTTCACGCTCCCTCGCCGCATTTCCTGACAAGGCACTAAGCGGATGATGGATTTCGCCCCGGTATTTCAAGAAAAAAGCCCTCAGGCCGAGCGGAAGTTTCACCGTATAGTGAGCAAGTGGCAGCTCGGGATGACGATCTTCCGGCAAGCGAGCCAAGTTATCCGGGACACGCTCAATCACCACACCTGCTGTTGTTGATTGCGGGAGCAGGCCGTCGTGAAGCAGGAAATGGAAAAGACCATCGTGTTCTGGCCGAAATGACGACGGCAGGATGATGCGGTCTTCCACCTCTAAATAGCTGGATTCCGGGTCGAGAATGACTTTGATTTCGTGATGAACACGCGCACTCGCGTAGAGCGGCAGCTCAGATAAAACCAGGGCGAGCGACAATAAAAAAAAAGTAACGACGACTTTTTTTAGAGAAAAAAAATAAGGCATAAGCGCTGGGCACTATATGGAAAAAGCAGGGGACGAGTCAACACAGATATGCGCCGCAAAAGACCTGCAAAGCCGTTTGACAACTTGCAGGGGCTATGATAAAAATCGTGACAGATTCAGAGCACATAAAAATTGATAATTGGTATTTTATTAACAACCGGGCCGGAATACCAGAACAGCCAATCGGTTCATACTTTTGCCAGCGCGCTGCTCAGCGCAGAAAACAGCGTTAAGCTTTTTTTGATGGATGACGGTGTCTACAACATCGTCCGGGGCCTTGCTTTTGAAATTGCTGAGGTCTTTGAGGCACTACAATTGTGCGGACTGGAGATTATGCTCTGCCGACAGTCCGCACAAAGGCGAGGTCTTTCAGAGACACATTGCCTTCCAGAGATCGCATGGCGCTCACAAATCGAACTGGCTCAGTACATTGAGCAGTCTGATCGTTTCTTGAGTTTCGGCAGATGAAAAAAGTGCTTGTCATTGTCGATGAAGGGCCTTTCAACAGCGCCAGGGTCAGTGAAGCCTTTCGCATGAGTATCGGGCTGACAATGTCACACTGTCACATTTCGCTCCTGCTCGTTCATGATGGTGTTTACAATCTGCTGCCGCTTCGCGCGGAAAAAATCGGTCGTCCCGGTATTGCCGACTACATTCAGGTGGCTGAACAGGTCGGGCTTCATTTGATCCTTGATGCCGACTCAGTCGCAAAACGTGCACTCAAGGTGACAGAGACAATCGCCTTACAAGTCCCGCGTGAAGAAATGCTGAAACTGATTTGCGAAGCGGATGTGGTCATTCCCTTCCGATAAGAAACTAAGAGGTAAAGACCTACTAGATGAAAACCTCACAGACAAAAACCTTGCACATCCTCAGAAAAATTTCCGACCCGCTTGCAATGGCAGTCATCGCCGAAGAACAAAAAAATGCAGAGGTCGTACTTTTATTGATTCAGGATGCTGTACTCGCAAAAGGGGATTTCCCGGATGCGTGCTATGTTTCAGAAGAAGATCTCTCCGCACGAGGCGCAGAAAGCCCCTACTGCCTAATCAACGCTCACGGCATGGCAGCACTTATCATGGACTGCCAGCGGGTAATCACCTGGTAAAGCGCTGATATTTTTTTAGTGTGCCGTCTTTTGGGAGTGAACCAAAAAAAATGATAAAAATGATCGGGATTGATCCGGTCGTGTTGAGTAATTTTGAGAGAGAGAAGGAGGCGCCGTCGAGGGAGACAGTAGTGTAATCGGCTTTCCAAAAAAATTTGATCAGTATTTTCCTAAACAGCCCTTTCTGAATACTCACCTTCTTTTGACCAGACCAGAGCAAATTTGTTGTCCCGCTCTGCAAAAGGTCATACAAACTAAATCTCAGCGTAAGTGTTTGATTAATTACAGTATTATTAGACAACAAAGTCATCGTGGTACAATGCCCGCTCTTTCTTTACATGGCTGCGCAACACAGCGCAAATTCATCGGAACCTTACAGGTCGTCCATATTGAAACAAATTTTCCGTATTATCCTGATTAAACCTTCCCACTACGACGACAATGGCTATGTGATTCGCTGGCAGTTGTCAGCCATCCCCAGCAATAGCCTTGCCTGCCTCTATGCGATTACGGAGAGGGTTTACAGCTCTGGGGAATTGGGCAATGATGTCGAGGTTGTCATTGATGTTTATGATGAGACAAACCAAAAAATTCCGGTAAAAAAAATCTTAAAACAATTGTCTTCTCCCAATGTGAAAGGGGTCGTCGGTATGGTCGGTGTGCAGACGAATCAGTTTCCACGAGCCGTCGATCTTTCACATCAATTTATCTCTAAAAATATCCCTGTAATCATTGGCGGTTTTCACGTCAGTGGATGTCTTTCGATGTTGGACAAGATTCCAGATGACCTTCGCTCGGCCATGGCAGATGGAATTTGCCTGGTGGCCGGAGAAGTTGAAGAAACATGGGGCAGCATCTTAAAGGATGTGATTCAAGATAAACTAAAACCGCTTTATAATTTCTTAAATGATTTACCGTCACTGCAAAAACAAGCGACACCTATTTTACCTGAAGCCGTGGTGAAGCGATATGCCGGAGGCCTATCCACATTTGATGCCGGGCGTGGCTGTCCCTTTACTTGTAGTTTCTGCACCATCATCAACGTTCAAGGTCAGAAATCCCGGTTTAGAACCGCAGATGATGTTGAAGCAATTGTCCGAAAAAACTGGGAAAATGGGATCAGACGGTATTTTGTGACTGATGATGATTTTGCTAGAAACCGAAACTGGGAGTCCATTTTTGACCGCCTCATCTATCTCCGTGAAAAAGAAGGCCTCAATATTAACCTGATTCTTCAGGTCGACACGGCCTGCCACAGGCTTCCGCGCTTCATAGAAAAAGCGGGTAAAGCGGGTTGCCACAAGGTTTTTATCGGGCTGGAAAGTATTAATCCTGAAGCCTTAAAATCAGCAGGGAAAAAGCAGAATCATATCGAGCAATACCGCGTCATGCTTCAGGCTTGGCGACGGCAAGGTGTTTTGATCTCTGCGGGTTACATCATCGGTTTTCCAAATGATACCTTCGAGTCCGTGATGTCCGATATCGAAATTGTCAAAACAGAATTGCCGATTGACCTGCTCGAATTTTTTATGCTGACCCCGCTGCCCGGTTCTCAAGACCACCAAAACTTGGTCAAAAAAGGGGTCTGGCTGGAGCCGGATATGAACAACTACGATCTGGAACACCCTTGTGTAAAACATCCACTCATGTCAGGAACAGAATGGTGTCGCACATACAAGGCCGCATGGGATTCTTTCTATTCCGAGGAAAACGTCGAACGGCTCTTACGACGGCGATGGGCTGACGGTAACAGCACAAGACGACTAACCGAGCAAGTCATGTGGTTCTACGGTTCAATCCTTTATGAATCAATTCATCCCCTTCAATCTGGGATTATTCGAAGAATCAGTCGATTTGAAAGAAGGCCGGCCCTGCCGATCGAAAACATTTTTATCTTTAACCTGCGACGCCTATTCAGCATGGTCTCCTGTGTAATAGGGCTTTTGGGGCTCCACCTAAAATTGAACAAAATTAGAAAACGCGTTCACTCCGATCCAAATGGGAATTCGTATCAAGATCAAGCCATAAAACCGGTTATGGAAGACAAGTCGT
>CAZRYI010000019.1:0-15837 GCA_964604255.1 uncultured Nitrospirota bacterium | reverse complement strand
ACGACTTCCATCAATGATTCTACCATAACCTCTTCCAGGTGACCGTCAATGTAGATGAAATAGGGACGTCCGCCTTCACCGGGATAACCCACGCCGCCGACTTTCACGTCAAAGGTTTCTCCGTGTACCTTGATATTAAATTCGCTCGGTGCCAAAAGTGGGGCCGGAGCACTTCCCTGCTGGGTCGTTTCAGCAAGGCCCAGGGCCGGATCTTCTCCAACACCCTTAAAAAAGTCGATGGCTACCTTGGGGAAAAGGGTGTAGGTCAGCACATCGTCAATACTTTTTTCGCCTTCATTCAGTTCCTTTTCCAGGTCGATTTTAGACTGCGCCAGTTCAGGATCCAGCAGATCGGCAGGACGACAGGTAATGGCTTCTTCGTCCCCGATGCCTTTTTTCTGCACCTCTTCATTGATGGGCCCCGAAGGGAGTCCATAAAGTCCTTTGAGATAATTTTTTGTTTCGGTGGTAATGACTTTGTAGCGCTCTCCGGTCAATACATTCAAAGTGGCTTGCGTCCCGACGATTTGACTGCTGGGTGTCACGAGGGGCGGAAAGCCGAAATCTTCACGAACCCTCGGCACTTCTTCAAGCACGTCCTTCATACGATCCAGGGCATTTTGTTCGGCAAGTTGCAGTGCAAGGTTCGAGGTCATGCCACCCGGTACTTGGTAGTGCAGCACACGCGGATCAACACCGGTGTAATCTGACTCAAAGGCTTTGTATTTTTTTCGTGCCTCGGTAAAGTAGTCGGCAATTTCCGTCAGCAAATCCATGTCAAGTTTCGGAGCTCGGGGGCCGTCTTTTAAAATGGCAAAAATGGTCTCAACCGGCGGTTGAGAGGTGCCGGAAGCCAGAGAGGAGATAGCAGTGTCGATGATATCAATGCCCGCTTCAATGGCTTTAACATAGGTGGCAACCGACATGGCGCTCGTATCATGGGTGTGCAGGTGAATCGGAACAGCAATGACTTTTTTCAGTTTAGTGACCAGATCAAAAGCGACATAGGGTGTGAGCAGTCCGGCCATGTCCTTGATACAGATCGCATCCGAACCCATGTCTTCCAGGCGTTTTGCGAGGTCAACAAAAAGGTCGTTATTGTGAAACTGGCTCACGGTGTAACAAAAAGCGCCTTCCGCTTTTCCGCCGTATTTCAGTGTCGCCCGAAAAGACGTTTTCAGGTTTCTCATGTCGTTTAAGGCATCAAAAATACGAATGATATTGATGCCGTTTGAGATGGATCGGTCGATGAAACGCTCGACGACATCATCCGCGTAATGACGGTAGCCCACCAGGTTTTGTCCGCGAAGCAACATTTGAAAGGGGGTTTTTGGCATGACTTTTTTGAGTTCACGCAGCCGTTGCCAGGGATCTTCTTTCAAGTAACGAATCATGGAATCAAAGGTGGCACCGCCCCAGTTTTCAACAGCGGCATAACCCACTTGATCGATTTTTGCTGCGATGGGCAGCATGTCTTCCGTTCTCATGCGGGTTGCCAGAATGGATTGGTGGGCATCCCGCAAAGTGGTATCCATGATTTGAACCGGATTTTCAGCCACCTTTTTTTTGGATTGCTTGGTATTTTTTGTCTTTGAAACCGCCACAGGTTTTCTCCTTTGTTGCCTTTTTTGACTATCTCCTGGAATAGGCTGCAATCACCGCCGCAATGGCCGTCACCTTGTCGATCTGGTTTTCTTCCGTTGCCGCATTGAGCTGTTCCAGGTGCGTCTCAATATAGTTTGTATTGAATTGCCCGCTACGAAAATCGGGATCTTTCATAATTTGTTTGAAAAAAGGAATGGTCGTTTTAACACCTCGAATAACGTATTCATCCAGGGCGCGACTCATGCGTTGCACGGCACCATCCCAGGTTTTAGCCCGTACGGTCAGCTTTGAGATCAGCGAATCGTAGTAGGGCGGAATTTCATAACCCTTGTAAATATTGCCATCAATTCGCACACCGATACCACCGGGAGAATAATAGGAGGTGATTTTGCCCGGCGTCGGAATAAATTTATTTCTGGGATCTTCTGCATTGATGCGGCACTCAATGGCATGTCCTCGCAAAAAAATGTCTGACTGCTGTTCTTTAATGCGCTGTCCGGCTGCAATTCGGATCATTTCTTTGACGATGTCGATGCCCGAAACCTCTTCGGTCACCGTATGTTCCACCTGAATACGGGTGTTCATTTCCAGAAAATAAAAGTTTTTATCGGCATCGACCAGGAATTCAACCGTGCCTGCCGTTTCATAGTTAACGGCGTGTGCAGCAGCAATGGCTGCTTGTCCCATTTTTTGGCGAAGCGCCTCATTGATATAGAGAGCGGGCGCAATTTCGATCAGCTTTTGATGCCGACGTTGAATGGAACAGTCCCGGTCTCCCAGATGAATGATGTGACCATATTGATCAGCCAGGATTTGAATTTCGATGTGATGCGGATCAATGATGGCTTTTTCCAGATAAATCTCATCCTTGCCGAAAGCTGCCATCGCCTCCGTTTGCGTAATGGGAAAAAACTTTTCCAGCTCTTCGCGGTTTTTGCAAATGCGGATACCGCGTCCCCCGCCGCCCGCAGAAGCCTTCAACATTACGGGGTAGCCAATTTCATCCGCCGATTTTGCCGCGTCCTTGATGGAGATAATCGGGTCTTTTAATCCCGGCACGACGGGCACACCGGCTTCAATCATCTTTCGACGGGCAGAGATTTTATCTCCCATCGTTCGCATCGCGCTTCCCGAAGGGCCAATAAAAGTCAAACCGTTGGCGCGACAGGCATCAGCAAATTCTGCATTCTCGGCCAGAAAACCATAACCAGGATGAATCGCATCCGCCCCCGTCTGTTTCGCAAGGTCAATGATGCGGTAGATGCTCAGATAACCCTCTACGGGGCCCGGACCCACCAGGCAGGCTTCGTCGGCATGTTTAACGTAGAGCGTTGCGGCATCCACTTCGGAATGAATGGCAACAGTCGGAACAGAGAGTTCTTTACAGGCACGAATAATTCTCAGGGCGATCTCACCCCGATTTGCAATTAATATCTTCTTAAACATCAATCAACCTTTAATACTGTTGTCAGTTTACAGTTAAGCGTTAACTTACTTTTTAATTCACCTGAACAAATTTACCGTCTTGAACCTGGATAAAAAAAGGTTCTTTGATCACTTCGCCTTCTAAAATTTCATAGATAAAACCGGAAACACCTGGAAAATCAACCGCACCAGCAATCGCCCCCTTCACCTGCGCGGGCGTCTGTGCCCCGCCTCTTAAACTTGCCAGAACCAGTCGCGTCGCATCAAAGGTCTGGGCGGCAAAAAGGTCGGGTTCTTCATTAAAGCGCTGTCTGAAGCGGCGAACAAAACCCTCCACAATCGGGTCTTTGCTCTCTTTAAAAAAACCATCCACAAAAACCACACCATCGGCATAAGGCCCCACAAGATCCAGAAATTCTGAGCTATTCCAGGCATTTGTTCCCAAGACCCGCACATCATTAAAATCATAAAAAAGCAATTGAGGAATAATGAGTCCGGCTCTGACGGCATCCGCCGGAAGGAAAATACCCTCAAAACCCGGGGTGTAGATGGTTTTACTCGTCCCTTTTTTTTCGTCTTCCACAAGCTCAATGAAGCCATCTTTTTTTAAATCGGCTTTTTTCAAACGCACCAAACTACTGGAAAAATCGGAATTTTTGAGGGAGTAAGATTCAGACAGAACCACCTCACCGCCCAGTTCGGCAACGCCGTCAGAAAAACAATCGATCCAGCGTTGACCCAGCTTTTCATCCGGGTACAAAACAGCAAAACGTTCAATGGATAGTTGTAGTACGGCATATTCTGCAATCGCTCGACACAAGACCCGGTTTGTCACCGCGTTTCGGAAAACAGTCTCTCCGAGGGAGAGCAGGCGGCGCGAAGTGGCACCCGGCGTAATCACAGCAAGCTCGGCGCGTGCAGCGATGGGCGCAAGGCGATTTACTTCTTTACTTAAAAGCGGCCCGACCACAGCAATGGGGCGATATTCCTCCAGCCAGGCTTCAAGTGTCAGGCGAAGCCTGGAGGGATCGGCCTCCGTATCCCTCACCACCAGCCCAACGGAGGCCATTGGTAAAGCCTCCTTGAAGAGTTGCACAGCCAACTCTGCGCCATGAAGCGCTTTTTGCCCAAAGTGCGATAACTTTCCCGACAAGGGAAGGATCACAGCAATTAAATATTGGTCTGATTTGATCTTGCTTTTAATCTCATCAAGAATGTGTCTTGCCTGTGAAGCATATTGATGGTTTGGAAAGCGCGACAAAAAATCCCTCGCCGCATTGTCTTCACTGTGGTAGTCGCCCTGCATGTCATAAAATCGAATCAAACGAATCATCGCTTCATCTGCCGGGTAGGATGCAGCAAACTGGGCAACGACGGATTTTAGAGCCTTCTCTCCAAGCTGCTCCCGGATTAAAAGTGCGATCTCATGTTTAATCAGCGTCCGCTCCATCGGATCACTCATAAGCGCTTTCCGCGCCATCATCGACTGCAAACCGTCGAGAAATTTTCCAGCTTCGACATATTTTGCGGCTAACTTTTGATACACCTCTTTTTTAGCTTTTATCTCCCCCGGAATATCCTGCCAAAGATCAAAGACCTGTCTCAGTTTTCCAAGTTGGAAATAGAGCTCGCTTAAACGGTATTGCACCTGACGCAGCCTGTACTCGTGTGGAAAGCGCTCCATAAATTTATTCAGCGCTTCGGCAGACTGCTTCAATTCGCCTCTTTCAGAATAAATAATGCTGAGCAGGAGGTAGGTATCGGACAGGAGGGGACTTTGCTGGTGGTTCAGAATAAATTCTCTCAGATACGAAAGGGAGAGTTCGGAATTTCCCGCATCAAAGGAGGATTTGGCACTTAAAAAAAAGGACTTTTCGACGGGAGAGGCGCGGTCATAGGCCCCACTGGGAATCAGTGTTTTAAGGGGGTTTTCTGCCTGTATTTCTTCAGAAAAACCGGACTCAAAACCCTGAAGGCCTTCTTGTGCGTGGCTGGTCGCAAGGGCAAAAAAAAAGAGAAGAAACAAAACTGCGCTCAATTGTTTCCTCAAGGTACCCTTTCCCGAAACATGGTTTTGAATGAAATAACGACATCATGTTGTAGATTGAGAGCCAATATTTCTTCGGATTCGATATTTTTCCCGAAAAAATGTTGATCAAAATCTGCATTGATTTCGTCATCTGGAAGCGGAGATCTTAAGATAATTCACAAATCAAGTCAAGAATTGCTCTGGATTTCGAGCAGTGGCAGGGCGGGTTTCAGCTTGCGCTAAAAAACCGTTCAGGGATATTTACAAAAAAAAGCTATTCACTCAGAGTGAGCTAAAACGGAATCTGGAGTAACTCAAGCGATCCACGAAGGGATTTGTCTCTGCGATCCACATCAAATTGAATGGTGGGAACATGAAAGGTGAATCTGCCGTCATCAATCTGCGCAAAAGCTTTGGTTGTTTTGGCGATACCATAGAGTGCGCCAAAAATCACACCGGCTGCCGCACCGATGCGGAGGTCATCCAGATGATCACCCGGTTTATCGCGAAAAGCAAGAAAAGCAGCGCCGATCAAGGTCCCGGTCAATCCACCGTAAAAGCTGGTCTCAAGTACCTCTTTCATCGCATTCTGCTGAGCCTTCACCTGTGCCGGAGCCAGAACCAAAACCATCGTGACAAGAAGAACAACGATCGTAAGCTTTTTCATAGATCCTCCTCGATAAAAGTACGAAATGAACAATTAAAGTTACTTGTGTGACAACCAAAGTCAAAAAGGGTTGTGGGAAAATTCCCACAACCCTTTTCTAATATCATAAAACTTGGTGTCCCCAAGGGGATTTGAACCCCTGTTACCGCCGTGAAAGGGCGGTGTCCTAGGCCAAGCTAGACGATGGGGACAATTAAGCCGTGGCTAAAAAGTCGGGGAATATTACAAAGATGGCTGTAATGAAGTCAAGAAGGATTTTCTGATTTTTATTGTTATGCCTTGATCTGACTGATCTCTATGCTTTGTGCTCACTGCTCGTGCAGATAAACCCTTTTTTTCTTTTTATCCTCTCACAACCCTTTGAGGAAAATAAGAAAAAAATCCGTTTTCGCCTTGGAAGGCTCGCGCTTCAAAAAACGTGGCGGAAATGGTTTTTCCTGGCGAGCGTTCTTGAGATCGTGAGACTTCTGCATTCATCTGAAACGTTCCGACAAAAATGCTTTTTTGTTATACTCGCCTCCAGCATGGCACAGAAACTTGGAGGCCATGAGTATCCCATCGCTCAGTCCGACTCAAGTGACTCTTGCTTCAATTTCGGGTCGTAGGCTACTCGTAGGCGGCACACACTAAACCACTGACATTTGGAGGTATCATGACTTACAAGGGAATAAGAAGAAAAGTGTTTGTGTCTCACTACGGTGGCGACCGAACTGCGGTGAAAAAATTTATTGATAAATGGTCTGATGTGTTCATCGCAAAAGAGCTTGGGGTATACGACGACGAGGATTTCATCAATAGTAATGATGGCGATTACGTTATGGCTCAAATTCGACGGAAATATATAAGAGATTCCACTGTGACATTAGTTCTTATGGGTACTTGCACGCATAGTCGGAGGTATATCGACTGGGAAATAAAGTCATCTCTACGCCAAGGGAATTATACGCCAAATGGTCTTTTAGGTATTATTTTACCTAGCCTTCGTGAAACTCCCAATATGCCTGAACGGTTTTCAGAAAACTGGAGCAGTGAAAGGGAATGCTATGCCCAAGACCATTTGGCACCCAAAAGTGCTGAGCAACTCAGCCAGTGGATTGAAGATGCTTATGATGCCCGTACAACTAAAACCAATCTCATAACAAACTCACAGGCGATGTGGTCATACAACAAAATATGCAAGCACTGTGGTGTAAATCATGGGGTCTGAAAACTTATTCTTGAATCAAGAGGAATACTTAAAAGAACGACTAGATTCGCAAATTGAATGGTATGATAGAAAGAGCAGGTGGCACCAAGGGTGGTACAAAAGATTACGCTTCATGGAAATCTTGGCTGCTGCATCTATTCCATTTCTTACTGGCTATATCACTGACGCCACACCAGATATGAAAATTGTTGTTGGCGGTTTAGGCGTAATAATCGCTGTTGTGTCTGGTGCGGTAGCATTATTCAAATTTCAAGAACATTGGCTTCAATACAGGACGACTGCAGAATCGCTAAAGCATCACAGATATTTATTTCTAACAAAAACAGCTCCTTACGATAGAGAGAACTCATTTAACCTACTTGTTGAGTCAATCGAGGGTTTAATATCTAAAGAAAATTCTAGCTGGGCTTCATACATCAAAGAAAAGGCAAAGGGAAAAGGTGAAAAATAAAATCCAAAGCCTAATCCGTTTTTTGTACAAGCCCGGTTGTTTGTAATGATTTACGCTATTTCATCCCTCATCCACCCTAAAATATCTTGCTTCGGGATGGTGGAATACCAGGGCTGACACTGTGGCTTCGGGGTCCATCATGTGGCCTTCGGTTAGAGTCACACCTGTTTGATTGGTGGCATCCAGGAGCCTGAACAGTTTTTCCTGATCGGACATTTCCGGGCAGGCCGGATAACCAAAACTGACACGCATGCCTCGGTATTTGTTTTTTAAAACTTCGCGAATACTCATTGCATCCGAGTCGGCAAAACCCCAATCGGCGCGGATTTTTTTGTGCAGCCATTCGGCAAAACCTTCTGCCGCCTCAATGGCAATGGCCTGAATTAAATGAGACCGCAAATATTCACCCTCATTTTTCCATTGCTCTGACAAGATGCGAACGCCCTTGCCGACTGTCACCACAAAGAGGGCGATATGATCCATTTCACCCGAGGTAGCATCCCGACAAAAATCTGAAAGGCAGAGCCTGGCATGGCCTGTTTGCCTCTGAAAATGAAAAGTTTCAAGTGTATTGGATTTCTGTTTTGGATCGAAAACGAGTAGGTCATTACCTTGCGCCTGACAAGGCAAAAAGCGGTAGACGGCCTGGGCCTCAAGCAGTTTTTTTGAGATGATCTCTGCTTTCATGGCTTCGACGGTTTCATGCAACTTTGTTGCTTTTTCATTTCCTGAGGCTAAAAGTGTGTCAATCTTGCCTTGCAGACCCAGATGTTTGCCATAGAGCATGGCCGGATTGATGAAGCTAAAAATCTCCTCCAATGATCCTGCTTTAATACTGTGAAGTTCAAGATCGGGTGGCAGGGGGAGCGGAAAATCAACCCGAATTTTGGGTCGCTCTTGATCGGTTTTTGTTTCAACAGACTTCTTTTTAATCTTGTCCGCAGCCATCGTTTGCAGTCGAGCCGCTTCGCTGGCAATATTTTCAAGTAACTCAGGACGCTTCTCGTCATCACTCAAGCGATTGGCAAGGTCGAGTCCTTCCATTGCATCTTTTGCATAGAGGACGGAACCGCCATAGGCCGCGCCGATTTTTGTGTGGGTGAAGCGATTGGTCAGCGCAGCACCGCCCACAAGAATGGGAATATCAATGCCTGCTTGATTCAAGTCTTTGGCCGTCGTCACCATTTGATGCGCCGATTTGACCAATAGGCCAGAAAGCCCGATCATGTCGGGTTTTTCCTCCTTCACCGCCTTGATCAAAACTTCGGGTGGAATTTTTATGCCCAGGTTGACGATGGTAAATCCGTTGTTGGACAAAATAATCTCAACAAGGTTTTTGCCGATGTCATGGACGTCTCCCTTTACAGTCGCTAGCACCATCTTGCCTCGGGCGGCGCTGTCTTTTTTGTCCATGAAATTTTCAAGGTGGGAGACAGCCGCTTTCATTGCTTCGGCAGATTGCAGTACCTCGGCAACAATTAATTCATTTTGATTGAACAAACGCCCGACTTCTGCCATGCCGGTCATAAGCGGCCCATTAATGATGTTGATGGGGCTTAGTTCTTTTAATTTGAGGTCGAGATCTTCTTTTAATCCCTGCTTAGAACCTTCAAGAATATAGTTCGCCAGACGCTCGTCAAGCGGCAGTTTAATGCCCTCTTTTTTGGGCCCGGCTTTTTTATCCTTATAAAAGGCCGCAAAAGGGCCGAGCGGATCTTTGCCCCGCCAGAAGAGCAGATCCTCTGCCAAGTTCCTTTCTTCTTCCGGGATGCTCGGGTAGCGCTCGAGTTTTTCGGCATTCACAATGGCATAGTCGAGACCAGCCTTGACGCAGTGATAAAGAAAAACGGCATTTAAGACCTCACGACCGGCAATCGGCAATCCAAAAGAAACATTGCTGACACCTAAAGTTGTCTTCACCTTCGGATATGCCGCTTTGAGTAGGCGAACACCTTCAATCGTTTCTTCTGCCGAGCCGATGTAGTTTTTATCTCCCGTTCCGACCGGAAAAACGAGCAGATCGAAAATAATGTCTTCGGGGGCGATGCCATATTTGTTGACCAGGAGTTCATAAGAACGCCTTGCAATTTCCATTTTTCTTTCACGGCTGATGCCCATGCCCTGCTCAGGATCTTCATCAATACAGCCGACGACGACTGATCCGCCGTAGCGTTTTAGAAGCGGCACAACCTCTTCAAATCGCTGTTCGCCTTCTTCGAGGTTGATGGAATTGACAATGGATTTTCCCTGGCAACGTTTCATGGCAAGTTCGGTCACATGGGCATCGGTTGAGTCGATCATGATGGGTGCTTTGACTTTTTTGTTCAGGACTTCCAGAAAAACATCAATGTCCTCCGCCTCTTCCCGATCTGGGTTTGCCATACACACATCAATAACTTGCGCGCCGTTTTTCATCTGGGCCCGACCCACTTCGGCCCCTTCTTCAATTTCGCCTTCGACAATCAGGCGTTTAAACTTTCGACTCCCGATGACATTGGTGCGCTCACCCACAATGATGGGTCGCATCTCATCTTCTACCTGAAGAAAATCAATGCCTGAAACGGTGGTGTGTTTAGTGGGCTTCGCAATACGCGGTTTTTTGTTCTGCACCATCTTTGCAATCGCCGCAATATGTTCCGGGGTGGTACCGCAGCAACCGCCAATAATGTTGATCCAGCCTTCATCCACAAAACGAGAAAGCTTGTCTGCCAGCATCTTCGGCGTTTCTTCATAAAGTCCATCTTCGTTGGGCAGACCTGCGTTTGGATAGACGCTGATCAGACATTCGGCCATTGCAGAAAGCGAGCGAATATGGTCAGTCATAAATTCGGGTCCAGTGGCACAATTCAGCCCGATGGAGAGCAGGGGCAAATGTTCGAGCGAGGTATAAAGCGCCTCCACACCCTGCCCCGCCAACATGGTGCCGGTGGGTTCGATGGTGACAGAAACCATCATTGGAATGGATGCACCTGTTTTTTCCAAAGCCTTCAGCAATCCAATGGCAGCCGCTTTGATGTTCAAAGTATCCTGAGCGGTTTCAAGTAAAAGCAGGTCTACGCCTCCCGCAATCAAACCCTCCGTTTGAAGCTGAAAATCTTCGACCAATTCATCAAAAGTCACACCACCCGTCACGGTAATAGCCTTTGTTGTCGGCCCCATTGATCCCGCAACAAAACGGGGCTTATCTGGTGTCGAGAATTTATCCGCCGCCGCCCTGGCCACCAATGCCGCCGCCTTGTTGATTTCAATCACCCGATCTTCAAGCCCATATTCCGCCAGCACAAGCGCCGTGCCTCCGAAAGTATTGGTTTCCACAATATCGGCACCGGCGGCATAGTAGGTTTCGTGAACCGATTGAATGATGTCGGGACGTGTAATATTGAGTATTTCGTTGCAGCCTTCATAGGCTTCCCCACCAAAATCAGCAGCCTGAGGGTCTTGCGCCTGGATCATGGTACCCATCGCCCCATCCATCACAAGAATGCGTTTTTGTAGTAGTGAGATGATGTTATTCGACTCGTCCGACATTTATTTTCTCCAAATTTAAAGGCACCCCCTCCCGCTTTGCGGACTCCCCCTTGTTTAAGGGGGAGAGTTGGGTCTGTGCTTGTGGTGTTTAAGTCTGTGTTTTAGTAATTGATCTCTTATTATCCGGTGGAGGCTAGTACTCCTCTGAAAAAGGGGAGGTGCCCCTTCAAATTTAGATTGTATCAGAGGATAAGAATGTCCGCAAAAATGGCTTTAAATTTGACAAAACCCTTATTTAGGAATAAAATCCCAAATATGAGCCAATCGACAAATCAAATTCTATACGCCGCCATTTTAAAGCTGATCCGTCCTTTAATTCGGATTCTGCTGAGAAACAGCGTGACCTTCGGCACCTTTTCAGATTTGGTCAAATCTGTTTATGTTGATCTTGCCTCAAAGGAATTTGGCATTGAGGGCCGAAAACAAACCATCTCGCGGGTTTCGATTCTCACCGGTTTAAACCGCAAGGAAGTCCGTCGCGTCAAGGCGCTTCCCCTGCCTTATGACGAAGGTGTCGGAGAACGATATAACCGTGCGGCGCGGGTAATCAGCGGGTGGGTGCGTGACTCCCGCTTTCACGACGCAGACGGCAATCCACTGGATCTTCCCCTGGAAGGCGAGGAATCGAGCTTCTCTCAGGTCGTTAAAATTTTTAGTGGGGATGTGCCTGTGCGTGCCATTTTAGATGAATTGACACGCGCCGACTGTGTCACACGTTTAGAGAACGGCAAAATCGTTTTAAAAACACGGGCCTACCTGCCCAAGGCGGAATCGGGAGAAAAACTTGAAATCTTAGGCACAGATGTTCGAGACCTCATTTCCACCATTGATCATAATCTCGGCCCGGAGCGTGAGCCTTTTTTTCAGCGAAAAGTTGCTTATGATAATCTCCCACAGGAAGTCCTGGATCATTTGCGCGAAATGAGCGCAAAAAAAGCACAAGCCCTGCTCGAAGAAATGGATCATTGGCTTGCACAGCGAGACCGGGATACCAACCCTCTGGCAAAAGGCAGTGGCAGAAAACGGGCCGGTATTGGCGTGTATTACTTTGAAGAAGATGTGACAGAAGGAAAAAACACATGAAAAACCTCAAAATATCTTACATAGCCGTATTGCTACTCTCATTTTTGTCTTTTTCCTGTGGAGGAGGAAGTGACACACAAATGGCTTCAGGCGGCATCGGCGGCACCGGCATCAGCCAGGGCCCGATTACTGAATTTGGCAGTATTTTTGTGAACGGGGTACAGTTTGATACCACTGAGGCAACCGTCACCATTGATGATCAAAGCGCCAGCGCCAATGATCTCGACTTGGGCATGTTTGTAACCGTCAAAGGCACAATTGACCCGAATGGCTTGACGGGAAAGGCTCAGACGATTGACTTTGAGGAAGACGTCAAGGGACCAATTGACAGCATTGATATCCCGTCCAACACCCTGGTGGTGATGGAACAAACGGTGAGGGTAGATTCAAGAACGCAGTTTAAAGAAGTCAGCGGCTTCTCTGCTTTGCAGGTGAATGATATGCTGAAGGTCAGCGGATTGCCTGCGGCAAACGGGATCATCCTGGCAACACTGATTGAAGTTGAATCGGAACCCTTCATCCCCAACCAAACTCAAATTGAAATGATCGGTACCATTCAAGGACTCGATACTGATAACAAGATCTTTTTTATTGGGTCTCAGAAAGTTAACTACAGCGGCGCGAGCTTTGAAGACATGATAGAAAGCGATTTAATCAACGGTCTGCTTCTTGAAGCCGAGGGTACACGGGATTTGGACGGTGTACTCAATGCCACTCGCATCGAAAAAGAAGAGGCTTTGCCCGAACTGGAAGAAGGTATTGAACTCGAACTGGATGGTTTTGTAACCTCATTTACAAATCCCAGCATTTTTTCTGTCTCCAGCCAAGCGGTGGAAACCACTTCGGAAACAAGTTTTAAAGACGGGTTTGCAGGAGACATTGCGCTCAATGTGCATTTGGAAGTCGAAGGCACTGTGAATGCCGAAGGTGTATTGATCGCAGAAAAAATTTCCTTCCCCGATAATGAAGACGATTCTGATTGAAGAACATCCTGAAAAAAGCGCTGATCAAATAATCACTTGATCAGCGCTTTTTTCAGCGCATCAAACAACACACCCACTGATCACCCCCCTCTTTTTTTCCTTCAAAAAAATACCTCTCAACCTACATCGAAGGGGTTTTTGTCGGCTTTTAATGCACTCTCCCCTTGACAGACCTTAAATTTGGGATTATAATCCCAATATTGATTGGGAAATAAATCCCACACTAAGGGCGTGAAGAGGTAGACGACATGAGAATTTTTTATTATTCCCACGATACATTCGGACTGGGGCACATTCGACGAACTCTGGCCATTGCACACCAGGTTGCAATAGATTGCCCCGAAGCCACCCAGTTATTGGTGACCGGTTCACCTCAAGCCCATTCATTTGAATTACCAGATCGCCTGGACATCATCAAACTGCCCAGTGTCAGAAAATGTCCGAAGGGGGAATATCATTCGCGTTCACTGCTTCTGCCTTTCGACACCCTCAAGGCCCTGCGCCAAACCCTGATTCTAGAAACCATTCGGCATTTTAAGCCGGACATTGTACTTGTTGATAAAGCAGCAGCTGGCGTGAAGGGAGAAATGCTGCCCGCCCTGCGCTACTTGCAAACTGTGCGTCCCGAGACAAAGCTGGTGCTGGGAATGCGGGATATTGAGGACGACGCAGCCAAGGTTTGTGATGAATGGATGCGGCAGGGGCTTTATCATCTAATGGACGAAACCTACGATGCCATTCTGCTCTACGGCAATCGCATGATTTACGATCCAGTCGCAGCCTACCGTCTTTCAGACAAAACAGCACAAAAAATCGTTTCCTGCGGTTATATCGGTCGGGGAAAAGCCGCAAAAGCTCCAGAAGCAATTAGGCAAGAGCTCAAGATGAAAACAGATCGCCTCGTTGTAGTAACGGCAGGGGGTGGCGAAGACGGTTTTCAACTGTTAAACAGCTATTTACAGATGCTTGCAGCTCAATTCAAAGACGGAGAGCCTGCATTTGACTCCCTGGTCATATCCGGCCCCTTGATGTGTCGCGGAGAGCGCAGTCAGCTCCAGTCCTATCAAAAAAAGGGACTGCCAATGACTCTTCTTGATTTTACGCCGGACTTATACAGCTATCTCAACGCGGCAGATCTGATTGTGTCGATGGGCGGTTATAACGCCTTCTGCGAAATCCTGTCGCTTCAAAAAAACTCCATCATCGTGCCCCGTATCCAGCCTCGCGTAGAACAATTGATCCGGGCCGAGCGTTTCGCCGACCTGAATCTGGTGAGCATGTTACATCCAAGCGATTTGAACCCTGTGAGGCTTTTTGGAGAGATTCAGAATCGGCTTAAGGCAGACAAGCCGGTTTCTGCCAATCGGGTCGGATTGACACTGAATGGCGCAAAAAAAGCCAGTCGCTTCATCATAAATGCTTTTAAAGAAAGTCAGGCCCGCGTTCCAAGCATTTTATCCTCTGTCGCTATATGAAGCGCTTTGCAGAAAGGAAATCCGATGAAAATTTTATACATTTGTGCAGATTCAGGCATTCCGGTCCTCGGAACCAAAGGGGCCTCGGTTCATGTCCGGGAGATGATTGCCGCCTGGGAAGATGCAGGCCATTCGGTTCTGCTCGCAGCACCGAAACTTCAGAAAGTGCCCTGGGGAAAACCTGAAAAAATCGCCGGAACACTCTTACACCTACCCCCCTCGGACATGAGCCATTCAAGCATGAAGGCTTTGATTGAGTTTGAAACACTTCTGGACGAAACCTCTCCACTGCCAGGTCAGATTCGCCGCATTCTTTATAACAAAGAGCTGATTCAGCAGCTCCTCCGGCGTTTTACCGCTCACCCACCCGACTTTATTTATGAGCGGGCCGCACTGTTTTCCACCGTCGGCACCACCGTCGCGGCAGCATTAGATCGCCCGCTTATTCTCGAATTGAATGCCCCTTTGGCTGACGAGCAGTCGGTTTATCGCGGAGAGGCCCTGGGAACTCTGGCTAAAAAAGCAGAACAATTTGTGATACGTCGTGCCGATGCCATCCTGTGTGTTTCATCTCATCTCAAAACCTATGCAATTGACAAGGGCGCAAAACCTGTGCGTGTCCATGTTTCTCCGAATGGCGTTAACATCCGAGATTTTCAGGAACACAGCCCGGCACAAAAAAAACCGTCGCTTTGGCGCTCAGACCGTGGCCCTGTCATTGGCTTTGTCGGCGGACTCCGGCCCTGGCACGGGGTGCGGGTCTTGCCGGAATTGACCCGCCAATTACGAAAGCACTATCCCGACATCCGCATGGTGGTGGCCGGTGAAGGCCCTTTGCGATCTGAGTTACAAGCGGATTTTGCCAGACTTGGACTTTTGGCACAGGTGCATTTTACAGGCGCAATCTCCCATGAAAAAGTTGCAGCGCTCATCCCAACTTTCGACATTGCCATCGCACCTTATGAAAAATTGGACCATGATTTTTATTTTTCACCCTTAAAACTCTTTGAATACATGGCCTGCGGCGTCGCCCTGGTTGCCGCAAATGCCGGACAAATTTCAGAAATCGTTTCACACGGTACAACAGCTCTGCTCTATCCCCCCGGCGTGCTGGACGCACTGATCGGACAGTGCAGGAGACTGCTGGAAGACCGACACTTAAGAGTTCGTCTGGGCCGAGCCGCTGCAAAAACTGTTCGCTCAAAATATACCTGGGATCATAATGCCGCGCGGGCCATTGCCGTGGCAGAGACCCTTTGTGCAAAAAAGGAGTCGTGATGAATCAGCAAAATATCCGTCGCATCGCCTATGTTTTAAATGTTTTTCCAAAACTTTCTGAGACTTTCATTGCCAGAGAGATTGCCGAAATTAAAAGGCGGGGGAT
>CAZRYI010000018.1:10630-16875 GCA_964604255.1 uncultured Nitrospirota bacterium | reverse complement strand
TCGCTTTTTCCGTTTCCCCCGCCTGCTTCCGCCCTCGACCCAAAGTCGGATCAGCCGTCATCGTACTGGAACCCCTGGCAAAAGCAAGGATACCGGTTCGCGACGAAGCCCTTTTTTTACGACTCATCAAAGGCGCCTTCGGACACAGAAGGAAGCGACTTGCCAACGCACTGGCCTGTGCCGGTTTTGATGGCACCCTCGTGAAATCAGTCCTTGAACAGATCGATTGTGATCCAAGCCGAAGAGGAGAAACCCTCTCCATGAGCGAGTTTGCAAGGCTGGCAGATGCGATGAGTTTGTGTCTGTCTCTTCAGAAAGAAAGCTCTGAGTAAGTCGTCACAATCACAAATGTGCTATTGATCCCCTCGTTTCATTTTTTTCATTTTTAGAATGACCTCACTCCGCTCAAATTCTTTTTGAAACACCCAGAAAATATGTTTGCATAAGAGTGTTTTGGGAGAAAGATTTAGTTTTAGGCGTTCCCAGAGGATCTGATCTTTCTCTTTTTGGGAAACGTGGGGATTTTTTTTTCGATCAATGCACCAGGCAAGGAAAGTCACCAATATAAAAATCGGGTAAAAAAGTATCCCCAATAGAAATGAGGTTGTTCCCAGATTTGTCCTTGAACGACTGACCTTCTTAAACCCAGAGATGGATAAAATCGTTTGAAAATGCTGAACACCCAGTAGAAACAAATGTCCAAAATAAATTTTATCCGACTTGTCTTCGGCAAACCAAACGCTGTCGATTTCTGTGGGAGGCATTCTTTTCCAGTAGTCGGATTCTAAAAAAAAATGTGAAAGCCGTGCCCTCAGATGCGAGTAATTGGGTGTCGTGATAATCAATAAACCGTCTTTTTTTAAGACACGGTTAAATTCTTCGAGGGTTTTCAGTTGATTGGGAATATGTTCAATGCCTTCCTGACAAAGCACATAATCAATCGAGTGACTTTCCACCGGTAATTTTGTCGAAAGATCTGCATATTCGGCCTTCACCTGTTTTAGTTTCATGAAATCAGGGTATAAGTCGAAGGCTTTGACACTTGCCCCTTTTTTTAGAAATTCATAGCTGGCTCTGCCGTCACCGCAAGGAATATCCAGAACGGTCTTGCCCTCAAGACTGGGCAAAGACTGAATAAAATCAGTGACGTATCGATGGATTCCTTTTTTGGGGAAGTCGTATTGTTCTTTTTCTGACATACCAATTTCTAAGAGAGGGTTGCAGATGAGGATGCACGTTCAGGTCGGGGAAAAAACAGCTTAGACCTTTTTTTCAAGGCCCTCTTTTTTCAGAAAGATCAAGGCTTTCCTTGCTGATTTCTGCTCTGCTGTTTTTTTATTTTTTCCGGTGCCAATGCCACATTGTTTGCCATTGACGACTGTTTCAATCTCGAATTCCTTTTGATGATCCGGCCCTGTTTCACTCATGACGCGATAGACAGGCAGGGTGCCAAATATTTTCTGAGAATACTCCTGAAGCGCTGTTTTGTAATCAAAGGAAAGTTCTCCGGGCGTCAGGTCTGTGAGTTCATTTTCAAAATGTTTTAAAATGAACTCGCGGGCTGGCTCCAGACCTGCATCCAGATAGATGGCGGCGATCAATGCTTCAAAGGCATTTGCGAGCAAGGAGGGTTTTTCACTGCCCTGTGTGCGTTCTTCTCCTTTTCCCAGGAAAAGGAAGACCCCTAGATTGAGCTGTTTTGCGATTTCAGCAAGACTTTGTTCACTGACGATCTTCGCCTTCATTTTTGAAAGGTCACCTTCCGGTGACTTCGGAAAACGATTCATCAAGGCTTGACAGATGACCAAGTCCAGGACAGCATCTCCCAGAAATTCCAGGCGCTCATTGTCTTGAGTCGTTTTTTCCCGGCTTTCGTTCACGTAGGATCGATGGGTTAAGGCTTGTTGCAGCCAGTCCTCATTTTTAAATGAGTAAGCGAGGTGTTCCTGTAGAAGGGCGAGCTTGTCTGTTTTCATGGCGAGGCGGGGAAGTTATGACTCGTCATATTTTCTGAGGAGGATGGTTGCGTTGGTGCCGCCAAAACCAAAGGAGTTGGAGAGGGCGATGTTGATGGTTCTGTTTGCTGATTTCAGGGCTGTGTAATCGAGGTCGCATAGGGGGTCGGGATCATCCAGGTTGATTGTTGGCGGAACGACTTGATTGCAAATCGCCAGTGTCGCAAAAATGGCTTCAACACCTCCTGCTGCTCCGAGCAAATGCCCTGTCATCGACTTGGTACCGCTGAGAGCAATCTGATGGGCATGTGACCCAAAAACGGTTTTCACGGCCGCAGTTTCAATGGCATCGGCCATGGTTGATGTGGCATGGGCATTGATATGGTCTACTTGATCGCTTGCGATGTTCGCATCGTCCAAGGCGAGTTTCATGCAGCGAACAGCACCTTCTCCGCCCTCTGGAGGCGCTGTCATATGATAAGCATCTGAGGTCATGCCATAACCAATGACTTCGGCGTAAATTTTGGCGCCCCGTGCTTGGGCCGTTTCCAGAGATTCAAGTAACACAACACCTGATCCATCACCCATAACAAAACCGTCTCGTCCTTTGTCGAAAGGGCGACTGGCTTGTTGCGGCGCGTCGTTTCTAAGTGAGAGGGCGCGTGAGGCGGCGAAACCGGCCATGCCCATGGGCGTAATCGCAGCTTCTGTTCCTCCGGCAACCATTGTGTCTGCCTCTCCGCGCTGGATTAAGCGAAAGGCGTCACCGATGCAGTGCGTCCCGGTTGAACAAGCAGTAACCGCACAGGAATTAGGGCCTTTCGACCCGACTGCGATGGCAATTTGTCCTGAGGCCATATTGATAATGGACATGGGAATAAAAAAAGGCGTGATCTTTTTAGGGCCCTTTTTCATCAAAATCGTGTGCCAATGCTCGATTGCCTGGAGACCGCCGATGCCTGAACCAACGTAGGTGCCGACCCGTTCGGCATTTTTATCAGTGACTTTAAAGTCTGCATCTTCGATGGCCATTCTTGCGGCAGCGATTGCGTAATGGATGAAGGTGTCCATTTTTTTGACTTCTTTAGGTGCAATGAAATCGGCTGGTCGAAAATCTTTCACCTCACCAGCAATTTGGCAGGGAAATTCGCTGGCATCGAAGCGGGTGATTTGGTCAATACCTGATTTGCCTGCACAAAGCGCTTGCCAGGATTTTTCGACGCCAATGCCCAGGGGAGAGACCATTCCCAAGCCAGTGATGACAACACGTCTTTTTTCAGTTGTCCCTTCAGTTCCCATGAACACCCTTATCGCTTTTGTTTTGTACTGTGATGATGTTTAGACCTTGGCTGTAATGTAATCGACTGCATTTTTGACGGTGAGGATCTTTTCCGCATCTTCGTCTTGAATTTCAATGTCGAACTCTTCTTCAAAAGCCATGACCAGTTCTACTGTGTCCAACGAATCGGCTCCGAGATCTTCTACAAACGAAGCACCTGAAACGACCTCATCATCTTCAACGCCCAACTGCTCCGAAATAATTTTTTTAACTCGCTCTTCGATTGCCAATGTACGCTACCTCCTCAAATGAAAAATAGTGATTAAAATGTGTTCTGTTCGCTGGCCCTAGCCACTCATGTACATGCCGCCGTTTACATGGAGTACCTGGCCGGTGATGTAGTTTGCCTGATCCGAAACAAGAAAGGTGACGGCATCCGCGATATCGGAAGGTAAACCGAGTCTTGCCATTGGAATCTGCTGTTTCAAACCATCCTGAATTGACTCGGACAAACCTGCTGTCATTGCCGTTTCGATGAATCCGGGCGCCACTGCATTGACCGTGATACCTCGGCCTGCATATTCCCGTGCCACGGTTTTTGTCAAGCCAATCACTGCTGCTTTAGATGCCGCATAGTTGGCCTGCCCTGCATTGCCGATAGCTCCCACAATGGAGGAAATACTCACGATTTTACCGCTACGCTGTTTCGACATTGAGCGAAGCACCGCTTTCATGCAGTTGAAGACCCCTTTTAAATTGACCGAAAGCACAGCATCCCACTCGGCATCCTTCATTCTCATCAAGAGGGTATCTCTTGTAATGCCCGCATTGTTGATGAGGTTATCAATCTTTCCATATTCAGAAAGCGTCTCAGACACCATAGTTTTGACCGATGCTGCATCGGAAACATCCACCTGAAGGGCCATCGCCTGATATCCCTTTTCGGTCAATGCTGCGGCCGTTGTTCTGGCCCCTTCAAGATTCATGTCGGAGACTATCACAGCCCCGCCAAGCGTCGCAAGAGATTCACAGATCGCCTTTCCGATGCCCTGTGCCCCTCCGGTTACAATCGAAACTTTGCCTTCCAGATTCAAAAAAGTCCTCCCTTACCCGACTAAAATCGCCAGACTGCTCATGACCCCTGAGGGGTCTTCGACATTAACCAATTTGGAACGGCGGTCAATGCGTTTTTGTAGTCCGGCAAGGACCTTTCCCGGTCCAACTTCAAAAAAGAGTTCAGGTTTGTCTTTCAACATGACTGCAATGATTTCCTCCCAGAGCAAGGGACAGGAGACTTGCTCAACGAGACCAGCTTTGGCTGCCTGCCAAGTGGTGATTTTGTCTGCTGCTAAGTTGTTGATGAGCGGAATTTTAAAATCGTGGCCTTCAATTTTATCCAGCTCTGCTTTCAATTTCACTGAGGCACTTTGCATGAGAGAACAGTGTGAGGGGACACTGACGGCAAGCCGGATGGCCCGTTTCGCGCCCTTTTCAAGGGCTGCCGCCATCGCGTTTTCAACTGCCTTTATTTCTCCGGCAATCACGACCTGAATCGGTCCGTTGTAATTGGCCGCAGAGACAACACCGGAATGTGCTGAAACTTCAGCACAAATAGCATCAACAGCCTCTCGTTTAAGCCCGATGATTGCTGCCATCGCCCCTTTTCCTTCTGGGACGGCGTCCTGCATGAAACGGCCACGCAGATGCACGATGTGAACGGCATCCGCAAAAGAAAGCGCACCCGCAGCAACCAGGGCCGTGTATTCCCCTAGGCTGTGACCGGCAAAAGCAGAGGCTGCATGAATCGGAGATCCCATGGCACGCCAAGTGGCGATGCTGGTGGTCAGCAGGGCGGGTTGCGTATATTGTGTTTGATTGAGTTTGGACTCAGGCCCTTCAAAACAAAGGGCGGCGACATCCCAACCTAGCACTTTCTGGGCTTCGTCATAGACTGCTTTTACCGAGGCATACTCCTCATAAAGCGCTTGGCCCATGCCGACATATTGTGAACCCTGTCCGGGAAAAAGAAATCCGACGCTCATTTAAGTTTGAACCCTCATATCACATCCCAAATAACATCCGAAAAAAGTCTGGGCGATATTGATCAAAATCGTTTCCGATGTCAATAAAAAAGAACAGTTTCCGGTTCACGGTTTACCCTTCACAGTGAAAAGACTGAGAAGCCTTAGGACACTCCCAGATCAATCAACGATGAATTCGCCGCCATCCACACCGATGACATTTCCGGTCACCCAGAAGGCTTTCGGATGGCAGAGCAGGGCGATGAAACCAGCGACGTCTTCCGGTTTCGTCAAACGACCCCAGGGGTTTTTTGCCGTTGCCATCTCAATCATTTGATCGCTGCCGGGGATTTTTCGTAAAGCAGGTGTATCGGTCACACCGGCGCGAATGGCATTGACCGAAATTTCGTGTGGCCCAAGTTCAAGTGCAAGCTGACGGGTATGTGATTCAATGGCCGCTTTTGCTGCTGATACCGCACCATAACTCGGCCAAACCCTTGCGCCGCCAGCCGATGTCAGGGAAAAAATCCGTCCACCCTTTTCTAAGAGCCCCTGTACCATCAGATCCTGTGTCCAGTAGACGAGGCTGTTTGCCATGACATCCAGTGTCATATCCATCTGTTTGGCACTGATTGTTTCCCGATCCGTTTTGCCAATCAAGGGTTTCAAGGTGCCAAAAGCAAGGGAATGCACAAGCACCCGCACACTTTGACCCTTTGCAGTGATTTCGTCGAGAATCATTTTCCGTTTATCGGCGTCCGCTGCGTTGACATTATAAAAACAGGCTTCGCGCCCGAAACCTTCAATTTGAGATTTAATGCGATCCACATTTTTAAGTGTGCTTTTCCGGTCGAGATGGACGCCGATGATGTTCATGCCAGCCTGAGCCAGTTCCAGAGAGATGGCTTCTCCGAAGCCGCTGGAGGCCCCTAAAATCAAGGCCCATCCATTTAATGTTTGTTTGTCCACGTTCATCTTCTCCTATATGGG
>CAZRYI010000018.1:4969-10530 GCA_964604255.1 uncultured Nitrospirota bacterium | reverse complement strand
AAGGTGTCGCCCGCTTTGATACGACCGTCTTTCACTGCCTCATCGAAGGTTAAGGGGATGGAAGCCGCGGAGGTATTGCCGTATCGATCTAAACTGATCATCATTTTTTCCTGAGGAAACTTCAGTCGATTGGCAACCGCTTTGAGAATTCGAATATTTGCCTGATGGGGAATGAGCCAGTCGATATCAGAGGCCGAGAGATCGTGGGCGCGGAGGGCTTGCAAGGCGACCTCTTCGAGGTTGCGAACAGCGACCTTGAAAGTCTCATTTCCCTTCATATTGATTGTGTTGAGTCGCTCTAACAAAACTTTTTCCGAAGCAGGAATGGCGGAGCCACCCCCTGGCACACAAATCAAATCCCAGAGTTTGCCATCGGAATGCAAATGGACGGAGGCAATGCCTCGGTCGGATTTTGAGGGGGAGAGCAGCACCGCACCTGCTCCGTCTCCGAAGAGAATGCAGGTTCTTCGATCTTCCCAGTTAGTCAGTCGGGACATGATTTCCGCTCCAATGACAAGCACATTTTGATAGGTGCCGGAGCGAATATATTGCTCTCCCACTGAAAGCGCATAGATAAAACCGGAGCAAGCCGCAGAGAGATCAAAAGCAGCGGCTCGTGTCGCGCCGAGTTTGTCCTGAACAATACAGGCCGTCGAAGGAAAAAACATATCCGGCATCGAAGTCGCGACGATAATGAGGTCTACATCCCCGGCACTGATGCCACCGGAGTCCAAAGCCCGACGAGCGGCTTTGACCGCAAGATCGGAGGTCGCTTCATCCTTTGACGCTATACGACGCTCTCGAATCCCAGTTCTGCCAAGAATCCACTCGTCAGAAGTGTCGATCTTTTTTTCAAGATCATGATTTGTCACGACGGTTTCCGGGACGTAAGAACCGGTTCCAACGATTTGGGCTTTGGTCATTTTTTGTTCCGTTTCATCTGGGCTTCGATCTGTTCCTTGATATGACGATTGACCCCTTTTTCCTGGGATTCCTTTGCCACACGAATGGCATTTTTGATCGCCCGGGAGGAAGAATGGCCGTGGCAAATAATGCTGATGCCATCAAGTCCCAGCAGGGGCGCACCGCCATATTCTGCATAATCGACCTTTTTTCTAAAACGTGAAAAAGAAGACTTAAGCAAGGCATAACCGATTTTCCCGGTTGTCGAGCCTAGGATTTCCTGTTTCAAAAATTGAATCATGGCATCGGAAAGCCCTTCAGAAATTTTAAGTGCGACATTGCCGGTAAAGCCGTCACAAACAATGACGTCGGCTCCGCCGGAATAGACATCGCCCCCTTCAACATTACCGATAAAATTAAGACCACTTTTTTTCAAAAGTTTGAAGACTTCTTTTGTCAGCTCATTCCCCTTTGATTCTTCCCCGCCAATGCTCAGCAGTCCCACCCGAGGCTCGGAAATACCGAAGATTTCCTCTGCATAGATTTTCCCCATCACGGCGAATTGCAACAGATGATTCGGCTTGCAATCCACATTGGCACCCACATCAATCATAATGGCTGTACCTGTTAATGTCGGCAGAGGGGTCGCAATGGCGGGACGTTCGACACCCAGCAAGGGCCTTAAATTGAAGAGTCCTGTTGCCATACTGGCACCGGTATTACCGGCGCTGATAACGGCAACGGCTTTCCCCTCCTTAACAAGGCGGGTTGCGACCCAGATGGAAGAATCTCGTTTTTTTCTAACGACGGAAGAGGGCGCTTCATCCATTGCAACACGCTGCGAAGCATGCACAACAGAGAGAGAAAGCCCTTTAATCTGGTGTCTGGCGAGAGACTTGTTGATCTCGTCTTCGTCCCCGACAAGAATCGGTTCAACACCCAGATCACGGGCCGCCTCAATTGCCCCGTGGACAATTGGGCCGGGTGCGTCATCCCCACCCATCGCATCTACGGCAATTTTCATGGTCTGTCTTTATTTAGAGGCTAACATTCAAATTAAGTGCGAGGGAGTAGAGGAGATTTTAAAGCTCTTCGACTGCAAGCACCTGACGTTTTTTATAGGTGCCACAGCTCAGGCAAACGTGATGAGGCAATTTAGGTTCGTGGCACTGAGGACACTGAACGGTGTTCGGGGCTGTCAATTTTTGGTGTGTTCTTCTTTTGTTACGACGCTGTTTAGATATTTTATGTTTTGGATTCGGCATGAAGTTCCTTATCGCTAAAGTTTTTAAGGCCCGCCCATATTGAGCTGGCCTGTTCGTTCTGGCAGAGACAAGTCAGGAGATTTAAGTTTTCCCCACACTTTGGACAAAGACCCCGGCAATCATCCTGGCAAAGCGGAAACATCGGGATTGACAAAACAAGCTGGCTGAGCAACTCACCGTCAATATCGATCTGGTCTCCGTCGTAATAGTGAAGGTCAAGTGCATCACCTGACAAAGCACATTCTTCTGCGGAAGTAACATCGGGGCCGGGAAGGTATAACAAATGAAAATCAGAAGCAATCGATTGCGGGAAGGAGACCAGACATCGGCTGCACTCACATTCCACCTTTGTGGAGACCGTAGCAGAAACATAGAGTTCACCTTCATCCGGCTTGCCCTGTGAAAAAATATCCAGATCGGCTTGAATCGGGTCAAGCAGACTCAAGTCACTTGAAACCTTTTCCCATTGAAGCGGATCGACATGGAAGGACAAGTGCTGTGCTTCCTGAATGACGTCCTGCACTTTTATTTTCATACGATACCCGAGGTTAATTGCGCATGAAATTATATGTAAGCGATTTCAGACTGTCAAGGTGATATAGATAAGATAAAATTTAAGGGAAGGACGTACTTTGCAAAATCAGGGATTGATCTCAAAAACGACGCTTGAGATGGCACTAGGCTAAAGCCGTATAGGTCATTAAAAAAAGAATGGAGATGACGGTTAAGCTGACGGCAGTCAATATACGATGAATGTTTTTCATTGTCTCACCCTCCATCTCTATTATACCATCAAATTGGAAACTGTGATTTTTGAAGCACCTCCGAAAATTCATCAAGCTCAGTGCGTTGACTTCATTTGAAATGCCTCCTTATACTTTCCAAGTTAAAGAGGCCGAGAGAAATAGATGTCCTATAAAGGTTTAAGCATTTTAGAGGTTGAGTCCGACAGCATTGCGGAAGCAGTCGGCATCACGGCGGGAGACCGCTTAATCAGTCTGAACGGCCAGGAAATACGGGATCTGCTCGACTATGAATTTTATGTCGGGGACGAAGCACTGATTGTGGAGCTTGCAAAATCGAATGGCGAAGTCTGGGAAGTGGACATCGAAAAAGATCTTGATGAAGACCTTGGCATTTCCCTAAAAGAAATGAAGATCCACCAGTGTCCGAACAAATGTGTTTTCTGCTTTGTGGATCAGATGCCCGAGGGACAGCGTCAGGCCCTTTATATTCGGGATGAAGATTATCGCTTCTCCTTCCTTTTTGGCAACTACATTACCCTCACCAACCTGACCCGAAGAGACAAGGCCCGCATTTTCGAGATGCGTTTAAGCCCGCTCTATATTTCTGTTCACACGACAGATCCGGCCTTGCGGAGAAAATTACTTGAAAATCCCAGAGCCCGCGACGTGCTTGAAGCCATTCGGGAAATGGCGGAACATCAAATTGCGATGCACACTCAAATAGTGCTCTGCCCCGACCTGAACGATGGAGAAGCTCTTCAAAAAAGTATTGAAGAGCTTGCAAATCTGCATCCGGCAGTGCTTTCGATGTCACTGGTTCCTGTCGGGGTCACACGTCATCGCTTAGGGCTTCCCGACTTAAAAGAAGTCACCCCACAATACGCACGCGAAGTATTACAGATGATTGCTGACTGGCAGCGGCGATTCAAAAAAGAACTGGGGACGGCTTTTGTTTTTCCGGCCGATGAATGGTATGTGATCGCCGGGCTCCCTTTTCCAGAATTAGAGACCTACGAAGACCTTCAGCTACTCGAAAATGGCGTCGGCATGGTGCCACTTTTTCAGTCGGACATTGTGACATTTCCCCCATCTGAGTCCTGGAACACAAGTGCCACGCTCACTATTTTTCTCATCACCGGCAGTTCATTTGGCGACATTTTTAAGCGTTGTTTGGAAGGCCTGCATATCCCGCAAGTCCGCTTAGAGGTGGTCACGACCCCCAATCATTTTTTTGGCGATTCGGTCACGGTTGCCGGACTGCTGACTGGCAGTGACATCATCAAAGTCATGCAAGAAAAAAAACGTGCCCCATCTGAGCAGGGTCACTTGGAAACAGGCAGAAAAGAAATACTGGTCATCCCCTCCCTGATGCTGGATGATGCCGGACAGCGGTTTTTAGATGGCAGCCTTCCCTCAGAAGTCGAACAGACCCTGAATATGCCCCTGGAAATTGTGCCACCTGAAGCCTTAGGATTCATTGATGCCCTTCAAAGAATCATCGAATCTCATTCATGCGAGCGAGTCAATGACAACGTTCAAATTACCGGGTGAACCGGGCAAATTACCGGACAAACAAAATAAACTCTCGGGTAAAACGGGTCTCTATGGCATCTTTGGCAATCCGATTCGTCACAGCCTGTCACCACAAATGCATAATGCAGCTTTTGAAGCACTTGGACTGAATCATGTTTATCTGCCCTTTGAAGTCAGTCCAGAGCAACTCCAAAAGGCGGTGGCCGCCATTGTGCCATTGGGGATTCGCGGGCTGAATATCACCATTCCCCACAAAGAAACCGTGCTTCCTTTTTTAGATGAAATTACCCCGGAAGCCCTGAGAATTGGTGCAGTCAATACCATCGAAGTTTCATCCGGTCGTCTGATCGGCCACAATACCGATGGCAAAGGTTTTGTGAGTTCCCTGTTTGAAGCAGGAGTCGATCCGGCAGGGATGTCGGTTTTTATCTTGGGTGCGGGGGGCGCAGCCAAGGGTGTCGCAATGGCCCTCTTAGATGCCGGTGTTTCAGAGCTTTTTATTCTGGTCAGGCGTCAGGAAAAAGGGACTGAATTGGCAAAGCGCCTCAGCAAGGTCTCACCACAGACGAAGGTTTCAGTGGCGGCTTTCGACTCAAAATCCGTCCCGACTGCCACAAAAAATCATCCAGTTCTGCTCATCAATACCACGCCACTGGGTATGAAAATGGCTGATGCACTTCCTTTTCCCACAGAACACATCCAAGCAAGCTGGGTGGTCGCCGACCTGATCTACACTCCCTACGAAACCCCGCTTTTGCTGGCAGCCAAGAACAGTGGTGCGCTGACGGTTCCCGGCCTAGGTATGCTCTTGCATCAGGGTGTGCTGGCCTTTGAGATCTGGACAAAACAAAAACCGCCTCTCGAAATCATGCAAAAGACCCTTTTCCAGGCCTTCAAAGATCTGCAATAAATCAAGGCAATCGCCTGTTTTCATTCCGAACAAGCCCCACAAAAAGCCTCCTTCATTTGTTTGACAGAAAAAGGATCATGGGATAAGCTTTTTTTATTCAGATCGTGTTATTTTTTTCACACATTTATCCCTTTAAGGAGTTTTAATCTTGGTGACCGGCAAGATCGGAGAGATGCTTGTCAAGGCCAAACTGGTCTCTGCCGA
>CAZRYI010000018.1:0-4869 GCA_964604255.1 uncultured Nitrospirota bacterium | reverse complement strand
GGGGCCACACTGACCCTCGCGATGGCCGATCCCGGTGATGTCTTCGCCATTGATGATGTGAAGTTCATGACAGGCTACAATATTGAACCCATCATCGCGACCGAATCGGGCATTATCGCCACCATCAAAAAAGGCTACGGTGAAGACGTTGGCGGCGCGGCTCCGAAAGACAACAACTTCCTGGTTGAAGCAAAAGATTACACCCTGGGTGGAGAGGAAGACCCCGACCTTTTTGGTGACGGTGGTCAAGAAGAATCGGTTGTCTCAGTCGAAGATTTTGATTCGGTCGTGGGAGATGCGCTCGACAATGTGGATGTTGTTGATGAACAAGCAGACGAGGCCGGCATTCAAGAGGTCGAAGCACCCATTGTGAAATTGGTCAACGGCATCTTGGTGAATGCAATTAAAGTGGGTGCCAGTGATATTCATATTGAACCCTTTGAAACCGTTTTTCGTATTCGCTTCAGAATCGATGGCACCATGCGAACGATTATGAACCTGCCAACCAAGATTAAAAATGCCGTTATTTCGCGTATTAAAATTATGTCTAAACTCGATATTGCCGAACGCCGTCTCCCGCAGGATGGTCGCATCAAACTAAAACTCGGCAAAAAACGAGAGGTTGATTTTCGTGTTTCCAGCCTGCCCTGTTTATTTGGTGAAAAAGTGGTCATGCGTATCCTTGACAAAGGCAATCTCACGCTTGACCTCACCAAGTTGGGTTTTGGTGAAAAACCCTTAGAGGAATTCCAGAATGCCATCCATTCCCCTTACGGCATGGTTCTGGTAACAGGGCCCACGGGAAGTGGTAAAACCACGACGCTTTATTCCGCTCTCAGTACCATTAATACTCAGGAAATCAATATTATGACAGCGGAGGATCCGGTCGAGTATAATCTGCTCGGCATCAATCAGGTGCAGATGAAAGACAACATTGGTCTTAATTTTTCTGCTGCCCTCAGAGCCTTTCTCAGGCAGGATCCCGATGTGGTCATGGTTGGGGAAATTCGGGATTATGAAACAGCAGAGATTGGCATTAAAGCAGCCTTGACCGGTCATCTCGTCCTATCCACCCTGCACACAAATGATGCACCCAGTACCATCAATCGTCTTCTGAATATGGGGATTGAGCCTTTTCTGGTGGCATCCTCTGTTGTGATGATTGTGGCGCAACGTTTGGTACGGCGTATCTGTGGAAAATGTAAGGCCGTAGCGCCTTCAAAACCTGAGGCCTTGGCCCGTGCGGGTTTTAAAGAAACGGAGATTGAGGGTCTGATTGTTCATAAGGGAGTTGGCTGCGACTACTGTACAAAAACGGGCTACAAGGGTCGTGTCGCCCTCTATGAAGTCATGCCGATCAAGGACGATCTGCGACAGCTCATTCTGCAAGGGGCCACATCGGATGAAATCAAAGAAAAAGCCGTTGCGGCAGGCATGAAAACCCTTCGAAGCAGCGGGCTCGAAAAGGTAAAAGAAGGACTCACAACGGTCGAAGAAGTTTTAGAAAATACAATGCCGGATTTAAGATAGTTCAAAAACAGTTAACCGTACTTATAAGGATTAAGCGATGGTAAATTTACATCAACTGCTCCAGACCTTGATTGAAAAAGGGGGCTCGGATCTTCATTTGACGACAGGTGTGCCGCCGAAGATTCGTATCAACGGACAACTTTCATCGGTCGAAGGGCCACCACTTTCGGCCTCCGATACAAAACATTTGCTCTACAGTGTCTTAACCGATGCGCAAAAACATCGCTTTGAAGAAGAAAACGAACTCGACTTCTCCTTCGGGCTGAAGGGGCTGAGTCGCTTCCGAGGCAATGTTTTTGTGCAGCGCGGTGCGGTTGCCGGTGCAATCAGAACCGTTCCCTTTGAGATTCAATCTTTCGAAAGCTTGGGCTTGCCGCTCGTTGCCAGCGAACTCGCCAAAAAACCGCGTGGCCTGGTACTCGTCACAGGTCCAACCGGCTCGGGGAAATCGACGACTTTGGCTGCCATGATTGATCAGATCAATTCAACACGACAGGATCACATTATTACGATCGAAGATCCCATCGAATTTCTGCACCCGCACAAAAAATGTATTGTGAATCAGAGAGAAGTGAAGTCCGACACCGAAAGTTTTAAAAAGGCGCTGAGATTTATTTTAAGACAGGATCCCGATGTGGTGCTGATCGGAGAGTTGAGAGATCTTGAAACAATTGAGGCGGCGCTCACAATTGCAGAAACAGGTCATTTGACCCTGGGCACCCTGCACACCAACTCCTCTGCTCAAACAGTCAACCGAATCATTGATGTTTTTCCCTCCGCCCAGCAACCCCAGGTGCGTGCCCAGCTTTCCCTAGTTTTAGAGGGTGTGCTTTCTCAGCAGTTGATCCCAAAAAAATCCGGGCAGGGTCGATCCATGGCGATGGAGGTCATGGTGCCGACCACTGCCATTCGAAATCTGATCCGGGAGGATAAACTCCATCAAATCTACTCTGCAATGCAAACCGGCCAGGGACAAAACGGGATGCAGACCATGAATCAATCGCTCGTGCAACTCTATGAAAAAGGAGAAATTTCTTTTGACGACGCCAACGCGAGATCCGGCAAACCCGAAGAGTTGCTCGCAATGATTCAGAGGGGCGCAAAAGGGGGAATGAGCGGACAAAACATGGCAAGGCCGGGTTACGGCCTTGCGGGGAAGAGACCGCTCCGGTAAAATTACAAGTGGTCTCAAGATTTAGGAACCAAGCTTTAGAAACAATAATGTATTTAGGAAAATAGATGGCAATATTCACTTGGGCAGGAAAAACAAGACAAGGCATTATTCAAAAAGGGGAGCTGACGGCGAAAAACCGGGAAGAAGTCCTGGACATCCTTAGAAAAGATCGGATTCTCGTTACATCAGTCAAAAAAAAGCCAAAAGAATTTACGATCCCCGGATTTGAACCCAAGGTAAACGACAAAGACATCGTCATCTTTACCAGACAGTTCGCAACGATGATTGATGCGGGTCTGCCGCTCGTGCAATGTCTCGAAATTCTTGCAGGTGCCTCTGAAAACCCCGTGCTTGCAAAAGCAATTGAAGTGGTGCGGGGTGATGTGGAAGGGGGAGCCACTTACGCCGATGCACTTCGCAAACATCCCGATGTTTTCGACGAGCTCTATGTCAACATGGTTGCAGCGGGTGAATCGGGCGGTATTCTGGATACCATTTTAAACCGTCTCTCAAAACATATTGAGAAGGCGATGAAACTTAAAAAACAAATTAAAGCGGCAATGGTTTATCCGGTGACCATTCTGGGTGTTGCGGGTATTGTCATTGTCATTCTTCTGGTTTTTGTCATTCCGATTTTTGCTCAAATGTTCACCGATTTTGGCGGCACCCTTCCGACCCTGACACAATATGTGATTAACGTCAGTCACTTCATGCAGCGCAATATCGTCTACATGGCAATTGCCACGGTGATTGGCGTGAAACTCTTCAAAAGATATTACAAGACCGAAAAAGGTCATTATGCCGTGGACAAGTTCGCCTTGAAAATACCGGTCGTTGGAGATTTAATCCAGAAAGGCAGTATTGCTAAATTCACTCGGACTCTAGGGACGCTCATTTCCAGTGGAGTCCCCATTCTCGAAGGGCTTGAAATTGTTGCAAAAACCTCCGGAAACAAGGTGGTGGAAAAAGCCATTTTGAATGCACGCCAAAGTATCAGCGAAGGCAAAACCATTGCCGAACCACTGTCAAAGGAACCGGTCTTTCCGGGAATGGTTGTTCAGATGATTGCGGTCGGTGAAACCACGGGTGCCATTGATGCCATGCTCGGTAAGATCGCAGACTTTTATGATGATGAGGTGGATGCCGCCGTGACAGCCCTCACCTCGATGCTGGAACCCTTGATGATGGTTTTTTTAGGCGTGACCATCGGCACCATCGTGATTGCAATGTACCTTCCTGTCTTTAAAATGGCAGCCATTGTCGGCTAGGAATCAAAGGCTGACTAGAAACAGCAAACAATCGGCATGATGCTAAACGCGAGCAAGGAAGAAAAAATTCTTTTTGCGCGGGTGACGCGGATGATTGAATTACGCGCTCTGCTCGTGACGGTATTGCTCGGCCTGCCGCTGCTCTTTGAGGTGAAAACCTTTGATCACCGCTGGTCGGTGATCACCTTTTATTTTCTCATTGCTGCAACCTATTGTCTCAGCCTTGTTTATCTGTTCTATCTGAAAAAAAGAACAATAAGTCCTCAATTTATTGCACTACAAATTGCCATTGATCTGCTCTTTGAAACGGCTCTGATTGCCGTGACCGGTGGGCTCGGCAGTCTTTTCCCTTTTCTCTACATTGTCACCATTGTTACTGCCGCCATCTTTTTTCATCAGCGAGGTGGCCTGCTCATGGCCGGTGCAGCCGCATTGCTCTTCAGTTTGCTGGCCTTTCTTCAGCAAAATCAAACGATTCCCTTTGAAAGCGCCGTCCCTTTTGGTGAAAAAGAAACGCTCTATGCACTTTTTCTGTATGTGATCGCGTTTTATACCGTGGGCGGACTCAGCGGTCGTTTATCAAGCCGTTTGCATGAAAAAGAAGTCCGCCTTTTAAACCTGCGTGTTTTTCATGAAGACATCGTTCAGAGCATTGCAAGTGGTCTCATCACGACCACGCCTTCCGGGACGATTACTTCAATCAATCGATCAGCCACCAAGATTACGGGATTTAAACCGGAAGACCTGGTGGGTAAATCCTGGGAGAAAAGCTTTGCCTGGAAGGATTTAAAACAGCACTTTCAGCAACTTGCCGAAACCGGTCGCTCTCAACGATTTGAGGGGAAAATTGTGAATCCCTCCGGGCAACATGCCTTGTTGGGTGTAACTATTTCGGCC
>CAZRYI010000017.1:7822-16920 GCA_964604255.1 uncultured Nitrospirota bacterium | reverse complement strand
CCTGAATGTCCCGGACTGAGCAGCCTCTTTTTTGTTCAGGGGTAAGATGCGGTAGTGCCATTCACCGGGCATGTCCGGCATAAAACGTATGCGCCAGATGTGCTGCTCCTTGAGAAGACCATCATAGTAGCCGCTGACTTCGTAGCGCTTTCCGCTCGGGGATTCAAATTCGCCCGAGAATGTGACTTCTTCATAGTCAAAACGGTTTTGGTAAACCTGGTCTGAAGAAATACTCGTCTCAAAAACATCGTATAAAAAAATATCGGATGATTTTGAGAATGCAGTTGAGTGAAACAACAAAACAAGCAGCAGACTTCCCCAGAAAGAGATGGCTCTGCAAAACATATTTATTTTTTCAATAAATATAAGAACACCCCCGGCAATAAACTAATCAATTGCAAAAAATGAAATGATAAACCCGCAGCAGTGCAGGTTTCGAGTGAAACACCGGACTGCTTAAAAAATAAATAAAGTGCTCCTTCTCGAACACCCAGGCCCCCAATGGATACGGGCATCAACATGACAATAAATAATAAGGGCACAAAAACTACGAATAGCAAAAATGCCGGACGCACATCCAAAGCCAAAAAAAGAGTGAAAAAAATCATGATGCGAATAAACTGTACGGCGACTGAAAGCAGTAGGAGTTTGAAGATTGCCACTTTCGGTAAGTGCACAGCACGCAAGGACGCAACAAATCGACCCAGGACAACAACAAACACCTTCAGTTTTCCTTGTAGTATCTTGATGTGAGCATAGTCCAAACCTGTCAATTTGTTTCGTAACAAATACAGGATCAGAAAACCCGTCAACAAACCCGCACTCACAAGGGCATAAATTGGTGCAACGGTATTTAAAACAGCACCAAAAACAGAGGCGACAAAAGCAATCAGTAACATCGAAAATAATCCGACAACACGATCCAGAAAAACCGAGGCTGCAATTTGAGTCCCCACACCCTCTTCTTTAGAAAGTTGATAACTGCGAACCACGTCAACCCCGATGCCACCGGGTAGTAGCTGCCCAACGGAATTACTAATAAATACAATTGATAATAATTTCAAGAACTTCGGAAAGATCCGATAAGCAGATAAAACAACCTGCCAGCGATAGGCCATGACAAATCGAATACTCAAAACAAAAGCAAGCGCTATCGATAAAAAGACGACATCCACATTCACCATCACCTCACCAAGCGAAGCGATATCAATGCTTTTAAATAAAATCGTCAAAATCCCCAAACTCACAAAGAGTTTGATGATATTTTTTTTATTCATTCCGTTGATTCATTCTGGTAGCGCCAAACCGATCCATGGCCAGATTACAAAAATCCGTTCTGCCTGTACCAATCCACCGTGCGCTTCATACCGTCTTTCAGGCTGACTTTCGCTTTATAACCCAAGACTTCCTGGGCTTTTTGGATTGAAAATGCGCGATTGTTTTTAAAAAACCGAACCCGTCGCCTGTGCAGAGGCGGCTCAATCCCGAAAGGCACACAAATGGATTCACATAGCACTGCGGCACTGTAAAAAAACCAATAGGGAAAATGTAAAAAAGGCGGCGGGGCACCAACGGCTTCCGCCGCGGTATTGATATAGGCTTTGAGCGGAAGATATTCAGCGCCACCAATAAAAAAGACTTCCCCATTAATGCCCGGCGTTTCAATGACCTTGATAAAACCTTCCACGATATCGTCAATGTAAACCGCATGAAAATTTTCATTGCAGGGCCCGACCGTAAAAAAGGTTTTTTTTGCCAACATTTTAAACATTTTTAACATGCGCATATCACCTGGGCCATAAAGCGATGTGGGACGCACAACAACAATTTCCATGCCTTCCTGTTTCGCTTCGTCCAAACAAAAACGCTCGGCTTCTGTTTTTGTTTCCTGATAGAGATCACCAGGATTATAGGGCGATTTTTCAGTTGCAGGCGTGTCTTTCACACTGCCATGCACGCCAATCGTAGAGCAATAAACAAAACGTTTAACGCCCTGTGCCCTGGCAGCTCGCACTGCGGCCTTTGTTCCCTCGACATTGATTTTTCGATAACTCTCAGGCGGGCCGGAAGCAATACGAAAGTTTGAAACCAAATGTACCGCGACATCAATATCCCGCATCAATTCATTCAGACGACTCTGATCCGCAATATCACCGACAACCGTTTTCACCACTCGTCCTTCAAAAGCACTGGCTTTTTTCAGATCCCGAACAAAAATACTCACTTGATTGCCATCTGCAATGAAGCGTTCACTCAGATGACTTCCAAGAAAACCGGTCGCACCGGTGACGGCAATTCGCCGATTGCCGGTCATTTTATTTTCTGCTGTGTCTAACAAATAAACACCTCCTGCAAATACAATTGTTTAATGGCTTGTTTGATTTAACGCTTTGTACGAGTCTGTCAATGAGTTGATATTTTGCAATCGCATTTCATCGTCCCAACCCAGATGTTTCCCCAGAAAGTGCGCACAAAATGTAATCGTTTCCTGACTTGGCAAGGCAAGTCCCCCAAGATCAATACGACGCAATAATAAGTCTGAGAGTGTCATGGGCATTTCATGCGCTGCAACAAAGATCAATTCGGCGATCAGGATCTCTGTTGTACCTGGAACCCACTGTCCGAGGGCGCTGTCCTGCTTCACATAAGCCATGATCACATCGATATTTGTTCCATAGTTGTCAATCAGGCGCGTCACAGATTTTTCCGAGAGCTGTGCTGAATAATCATTTTTTTTGGCCTGATAATAGTCCGCCACTGGCCCAAACTTCGCGCCATAAAGGGGACGAGAAGCTGTTTCTGATTTTCTCACATTTTTTCCCTGACGACGGCAAACAAGATCAATCGTTGATTCGGCCACAGACCGTGCCGTCGTATACTTAATGCCCTGCACAAAAAACAAACCCTGTGGCCCGCCGAGTTTGCCTACATCAACAATATGGGCTTTGTTTTTTAAGATCGGTTCAGACTGCGGGTTTTTCGCTTCGGCAGGTAATAACCCAGCATGAATCGCAGTGATATCCTTGCGGTCAATCTTCATATCAGGCAAAACAGAATTCGCTTGTTCCAAGCAGATATTCAATTCCTGTTCAGTGGGAGAGACTTGTTCCGGTCCTTCTTTCGCCGGGAAATACCAGGTTCCGACCAGGCTTTGACTTTTCCAGGGCACGATAAACAACTGTCGGCTGGATGAAATATTTGCGCTTGCATGTTTTGTTTTCAAGGCCAGCGCACAAGGAAAGAAGGATTTGTTCACAACAAAATTGACTGCTTTCGCAAAAACAGGTTTCACTCTTGTATCTTTTGTTTCTGAATGCCATTTTGACCAGGGCCCGGTGCAATCAATCACGGCCTCTGCCTGTATTTCGTAACTTTTATTGCTAAGAGCATCACACACAACAACACCTTTTACACTCGCGTTATCTTTTAACAGGGTTTTCACAGGAGCATAGTTAAAGGCAGTTGCGCCTTCTGCGATTGCAGAACACACAAAAGAGAGCACCAAACGTTCAGTATTGTGTGCTTGTGCATCGTACCAATATCCGCCACCCGTGCAATCAAGGTCGTTTAAAATGGGTGCGATCTCTTGCATTTTTTTTCGACTCACCGTTCCCGCTCTGGGAATGTGGCGGCTGGGATCGACATCTTGATTTCTATCCTGAGACAAATAATTGTAAAGCTGAAAGGCCGTTTCGACGGTGATACGATTTTCTGTCAGGGTGTTTTGTGTCGGAAAAAGACATTTGATAGCTGCGACCAAGTGAGGGGCGATGCGTAATAAAGTGCGTCTTTCACGAACAGATTCGCGCAGGCGTCGCAGATTCAATTGCTGTAAATAACGAATGCCGCCGTGAATCACTTTCAGGCTGTTGGCTGAAGTGGCGTGCCCAAAATCCTTTTTTTCAAGCAGGATGACAGACAAACCCCGTGATGCGGCTTCCCAGGCCATCGTGGCACCATAAATACCGCCACCGACCACGACAATGTCGAAATTTTCTGTTTGCAGGGCATCAAAATCACGCAAACTCATGGTGCTTCTTTTCCGGTGTTAAAGACCCATAAGCGGTGTTGACCTGTCTTTTGAATGCCTCATAACTATGTTCTTTTTCAATATGCTGATAGGCATCACGGGCGAGCCGGTTTCGACGCACATCATCACAAAGGATTGTTTTCATCGCCCCTGCAAAAGCAGGTGCTTCCGCTGGGGCGAGCACGGCAATTTTGCCAGTCATGACTTGTGTGTGTGTTGGCAAATCTGTTGCCAAGACCGCAGTTTTAGAATGCAGATAACTGTAAACCTTCATGGGTGTATTGAGTCCCTGGATACGAGGAGAAACCAATAAATCCCCTTGTCGCATGTAAGCCGCAATATCGGCCACAGGTTTTTTACCATAAAAATGAACGACTGCTTCAAGACCCATTTTTTTGGATAAACGACGATATTTTTTAATATCAAGATCCGCACCACCAATAATGACCACAGCCATTTCAGGACAATCTTTGCAAATCAGACGCACAGATTCCAGCAAGAGGTCTATCCCCTGATAGGATTCCAGGTTGCCGATATACATCACTATTTTTTTATCCGCACCTAATTTTTTTCTGAGATCAATCACAGTGTCCGTCTCATCGGCATAACCTACAAGCGAGACATCTTTGAGAATGATCACCGACTTGGCCCCTCGTAAACGTGCCTCGTCCGCAAGTGCATCACACATCGGCATCACGATGTGTGCAAAGCGCATCGGCAGGCCCTCAAACAAACGCAACAAACCTTCTATTGCTTTTAAGCCAGTCATTTTATCGACGAGCTGGGTGGTCATGGAAGAATCCATATCGTAAATATAAGGGACCTTACGGAGAGGGCAGGCCAGCAGGGCCATGAAGGCAGCTTCTTCGACGGCGTGAACCAAGTCGTATTTTTGAGTGGTCATCAAATGTAAAAAGCGAACAAACAGATAGGCATCACAGATCAATTTTTTAACAGAAAATCCCGGCTTGATATTTCGAATGGGAAACCAGGGTTTGATTCTGATGATTTTCAACCCCGGATAATTGCGATCAATGCCCTCGTGAAAGGTTAATAAATCCACCTCGTCGCCACGGGCACTAAGTGTTTTGAGTAATAAATCAATCGCAATGGGAGTCCCCCTTTCCTGATAAAAAGGGTGGGGTGCGAGAACGAGTACCTTCATGGGGCGATATTCAATAGATTTGGAGGACACATCATCAATCGTTTTTTCATATTTAACACGACATTAAGCCAATCGAAGACTAACTTGGTTTTTCAAAAAGTTAAGCGGGGACTGCAAATTGCCATAAGCGGTCAGAGACTCAGGCTGAGCAAATAGACGTTCTTTAAGTTCGGCGGCAGGCTGTCGGCTGGAGAGTTTATGTGGCAGTTGAAAACCATAACTGCCAACGCGTTCGACTTCACGCGACAAGGGCAGTGGATCGCTCCCCGGCAAGATTGCAATGCCTTTGTGGCGCGCAAGTTCAAAGTGAGCAGGATTTTGCCAAAAAACAGGGCGACCGCCATTGTCCCCTAAAAAGACGCCGCTCTTTGGCATGGTCTCCATAAATTTTGTCAGCACCGTACCACGTTGCCCCAACCATTTACCCACGCCCCAAGGCAGCACAGAAATAGCATTCGCAGCCTTAATCTCTGCCACAACTTGCGTTAAAGACAGGCCATCCTTAAATTGCGCGTCGGTCAGCAAAGCCAGCACTTCTAATTTTTCTCGTGTCACAATTTGCCGCCCAGCAATAATAAAGAGTGATGCGCCTTCACTGTTCCTGGCTTCGATCGAACAGCTTTCCGTTGTTTTGAACAATCGCCATTCCCCAAGTGATTTGTTTTGATCTGACTCACCTTTGTCCGATAGCACAAGCAGATCATTAAAATACTGCACACCAGAGACCTCTGATAAGAGAAGAACGGCAGAAAAATCTTTATCCAGGGAAGGTACTGCTTTTTGGAAGTTATGGTAGGCAGAACGAAAAAAATGCGGCCAGGTAAAACAGCGCTGCATATGCACATGCGCGTCAACGAGCACGAAGGAATCAATCTGGCTCAAGTGCCGAATACCTTCATCATGATTGTGCCGGGCCAAATAAGACCCGCAACGCTTTTCGATCCGTTTTCCCATTTGTATTCAGGGGCATTTGATCGATATTGTGAATATGTTTCGGGCACATGTAAGTGGGGAGCTTTTCTTTTAAGTACGATTTAATTTCTTCCTGAGTCTGGCTCATGTTTTCTACAAACAGATGCAGCTCAATCTCAGACAGTTTGCTCTGAATGGCTAAAACGGCGAGATTAGATTGATTGATGAAATCCCTTGCATGACTCTCTATTTCGCCCAGTTCAATGCGATAACCGTCAATTTTGACCTGAGAATCCAAACGTCCACAAAAAATGAGATTACCCTGCTCATTCACATAGCAGATATCACCGGTTCGATAGACCTTCTTTTTCTGCCCTTCGTGCGAGATCGTGTAGAATGCCTCCGCCGTTTTCTGCTCATTGTGCCAATAGAAATCAATGATCTGGGGGCCCCCGATGCAGAGTTCCCCTTTTTCTCCCTCAGATAACAGTGCTCCGGCAGTATCCAACACATACACTTCCGCACCCTTCATGGGTTTTCCAATGGGCACAATGCCTCGTACAGCTTCAGACTGGCTTTTGTCTGCCTCCCAAAAGTACTCAGTGCAGGCAATGGTTGCTTCTGTCGGACCATAGGTATTGATGATTTTACCATTCGGAAGACACTGCGCCCATTTCGTTACAACCGGCTGCAACAAGGCCTCGCCACAGAAAAAACTGTATCGTAGTTGATCTAAGTTCAATTCTTTGAAGAAACGTTCTAAGTAAATAATGACCGAAGGCACCATGAGAGAAACCGTCAATTTGTGTTTTCTGAGTAGCTTGGCGATATTGATGTAGGAAATGCCTTTGTCTGGCACCACATAACAACAGGCTCCGATACTGAGGGGCGCAAATAACATCACAACAGAGAGGTCAAAGGTTAACTCAAACATTTGAAGGAAACGATCACTCGGGGAAAAAGAGTAGCGATCCGAGCTCAAAAAATGATGCATAAAGACATTTAAATTTCTATGTCGGATGGGAACGCCTTTTGGATTCCCGGTGCTGCCGGAAGTAAACATCAAATATGAAAAATCATTTTCGCCGATTTCTTCAACATGCCAGGATTTCTTTGAGCAATCCAGGGTTTGTGTGTCGATGACACTTACCTTGTGATCCAGTGCTGCGTTCAGTGCATCCATATCGTCGAAGGATTCACGATTAAACAGGACAATCTCTACACCCGCATCAGCCACCATTTTTGCCATTCTTGTGCAGGGATTTTTTGTATTCAGGGGGACATATGCCGCACCCAGACTCATAATTGCCAAGAGGGAGACGTAGGATTGAAGGTCGTGACCAACAATCACAGCAACAAAATCTTTGGGTTTAATGCCTTCCGAAAGCAATCGTTCACGCATTGCAGCCACGCGTTCAGATAATTCGTTGTAGGTATAAAATGATCCGTCCACATGCAGGGCATTTTTTTCGGGGAATTCCCCTATTATTTTTTTTACCTGATGGATGACATTTTTTTCAAACATGGGTGAACCTTAAAGACCCAAACGTAGGCGGAAATAGATGTATTTTAAGCGCAATGCGTCTTTGTGTCCTTTTGTATTTTTCAGCATAGACCACATCCGTCGAGGGGGATGCTCTATGTATTTTATTTTCGATTTTTCCAGTGCGGAGATATCGGGGGACTCAAGCACGCAGTCGTAGCCATATTTTTTTAACATTTCACCGCAAACCGCTTCAAAGAGACGAATTTCCCGCTCAGTCATTTCTTTGCGCCATTTTTCTTTGTTGCTTCGAATGAGTGGTTTTGTGAGGTTTGACATGTTTTGTTTGTCTGTCGGATAGGGCACTTTTTCACGATGGAAACTCAACATTTCTTCACTGAATTCTTCGCCGATAAATTCACAAAGACCTTTGGAAATTCCCTCAGGGTCGTCAAGCAGATCTTCGTAACGCAACTCAAAGACCATTTTTTCACCCAAGTGCTGTTTCAGCTCCGCAACTTGTTCCAGATACTGTTTCCACCGGAGTGCCAGATAATAGATATGTTTTGGCCCAAAACGCGCATTTCTCCACGAAAGTGATGCATCCCGTCCATCTCGAACAATATGGACAATTTTCATGTCAGGAAAGCCTTCTAAAATTTCCCGCCAGAAAAAAATATGCCAGGGGGTTTTTTCACCCCAGCGCTGCTTTCCACTCTGCTTCGCCCACTCCGAAATCAAGGCATCTATGATGCCGTGAAAGTCAAAGCGCGTGATTGCAGCAAGTGTTTTCTGTTCGTCAGGTCTAGGAGTCCAATCCAATAAATCTTCGGTATACAACATATCCCTGACCAACCGTCTACGATTTTTTTCTTCCTGCAAATCACCGTAGTATTTCAACCAGGGATAAAATGTATTGTATAACTGCGACTCAAAGGGCACAGCAATGTTCGGGTGGCTACCGACAATACGGCTCAACAAAGATGTGCCGGAACGTGCAGAGCCAAACATAAAAATAGGGGGCTTTTTCATTCTTACCTTCGCTTAAAGATTGCTTTGGCCGGATGACCTTGAGCAATGGCATTGGAGGGAATACGACCGGAGACCACTGAATTTGCAGAAATAATTGCACCCGCTCCGATTTCAGCACCATCTAGTACAACCACACCTGCTCCCAGCCAAACATTTTCCCCGATTTTGATACCCTTTGAGACTTTATCCTGAAGACAGGTGGGAACATCCAGACGATCATATTTATAGCTGTTGCCGATAATGGAAACATTGGGACTAATCATGCAGTAGTCTCCAATCTCCACGCCGCCGGATTCCGCTGAGATAAAACAGTTGGTCGCAATGGAAACATCATGCCCGATGTTCAACTGTCCTGAGGTGGCTTTTACCTTAGAAAATGAACCGATTTCAGTATTTCTGCCAATTTTAAGGAAAGGACTTAATTCGATTTCGGCACGAGGACTCACCTTGCAACGATATTTGATCAGGTAAATCAC
>CAZRYI010000017.1:2418-7722 GCA_964604255.1 uncultured Nitrospirota bacterium | reverse complement strand
GAATACAACTCTTTCATCGGTGCAAATTGAAAGTCTTGAAGTAGACTTTTTAACGTGGATTCCATTTTTGCCAAATTGACATAGTGCCGAAACTTAGAACGTGCGCTTGCTTCAAGCCGAGGTTGCGTTGGATCAACTTCCCAGGGATGCAGGTAGACAATCGACATCTGTTTTTCGTGCTGATTCATTCTCTTCATCGCCCATTTCGTGACAAATGGCGGGAATAATCGCAAATAACCTCCTCCACCAAATGGCGCTGTCAGACCAAATAACTTGATTGTCGAAAGCGGATATTCTTGAATCGATCCGGCATCCCGTTTAATCACGTAGGGAAAACGGTTTGAATTGGGAATACCATAGAGATCATGCCAGACGGGAAAGATGCTGGAATCATAAGAAAAACCTTCTTCAATCAGGATATCCAATGCCCAGAGGCTTTTATTGGTAATTGAATAACTGGCGGCTCGGTAACCAATGACCGCTTCACCAGTAAGATCTTCAAGAATCTGTTTCGATTGTCTTGTCTCTTCCCTGAATACTTCGGGTGTCTGCGTATAGATACGCCTGTGAGAGTAGCCATGCGAAGCAACTTCATGTCCCATTTTGTGAATCGCCTGAACAAGTTTTGGATGACGTTCTGCGACCCAACCTAAAACAAAAAAGGTTGCTTTGACTTGGAAGCTCTCCAATATATTCAAAATATGCTGTGTGTTTTTTTCAACGCGACTTTCGTATTGATCCCATTTTGTGCGATCCACCACGGATTCAAATGCTGAGACCTGATAATAATCTTCCACGTCAATTGTAAGGGCATTAATCATTTCAATCGTCCTATTTTCAAAAAGGTAGGCTGAATATTAAATCGGCTACTCATCCAGGCAAATAAAAAAATACCCGATAGGTTCAGGAAAAAATCACCCATAGAAGGGAATCTTCCCGGCACGATACCCTGGTAGAGTTCAAGTCCTGCGCCGTACAATCCAGCAATAACCATCCCCAATATGATTGAAATGCGATCTTGGTAACGATAATTCTGCAAGGTCCAGATCAAAAAAAGGGTTAATAGGCCAAAAGCTGGAAGATGAAGCAGGTTCTGAAAAGTCGGTGTGACGGAAGTCAGAATGTTCTCAGACCCTTTTCCCGGCAACGAAGATAAAACAAAAAGAATCACCATATAAGAAAGTGAGACAAACAGATAGCCCATTGTTATTGCAGTATTCTCCAAGGTGGGGCAATCGCAGACAAGGTAAAACCCACGCTATGTCTTTCCCCGTTCCGGCCAAGCATCCCACTTGAGCTTTGTTTGAAGTACGAATAGTTAATGCTTCCGTTGAGCCACTCTAAAAGACGTACGAATACACCGGATCCTGCTGTAACCGATGAGAGACTCACTTCATTCCCCGACAAGGAAGCGGTGCTCGCGTAAGCTGCCCTGATATATAAAGAAGATCTCTTTCCAAGCTGCTGCGTTACGTTTCCAATGATCCTTTCTCGACGTGTCACACTGGTAATAATACCCAAGCCTGTTGCAATTCTATTGACATAACGAAGAGAAAGTGCACCATTTTTTAATAGTCTTGAAATATCTGCTGACATAATAAAATTTGGAGACCTTCCTTGAGGGAAAGCAACACCAATTTTCCCCGCTGTTGTGGTAAGCCGACTGAGTTTATGAGTGGCTCCAAGCTCCGCATTATAAATAATGGCCTTTTTTGCATCAGCGACATCACCGGATGCAACGGCAACATTGGCAGATCCGCTCCAGGTCGTGCGCCCAGAGTATGGATATTGGTAGACCCCTCCTCCGGTTACATGATGAATATCTCTATCCTGGAATGCGCTTCCAGAAAATCGAGTGATGATATTTGTATAGGATGCTGCTGAGGCAAAGCGCTTTGTCCAGGGATACTCAAAAGTAATACCCGCCTTATTTCGAAAGGTATCGGTCCTGGCAAGCTGAACCCCTTGACTCAGTTGGCCTCCCGGGCCCGCTTGATTTGTCCGTCCTGCTGTTTGCGTTGGATTTGTCTTCCCCGCCTCTGCTGGATCTGCTCCAAAAGAAAATCCAGGTAACTCGGGTGAAAAGCTGATATCTTCGGTCACGGTTACTTTTACACCTCTGATTTGACGATTCAAAACGGGAAGATCAAGGTTGATGGAAAGGCTCTGAAAATATCCATCGGCTTCCGGGTTTTGAGATTGGAATTGCGCTAAACCTTTGTAACCCACAGAAAAAATGACGTCGCGGCTTGAAAAAGCAAGATTGAACGCAGGTGAGACAATGCTTGTGAAGTCTGGTTTTTTATCAACTGAAGCAAAAAAAAGATTGTCAGTATAAACCCCGGACACGGACAGGGAGGATCTGAAAATGACTGCCCCTTGAGCCTCTAGGGAAAGACTTGTCATAAAGGCTACAACACAAACAAGGTATTTTAGATTTCTTGTCATTTGAATGAAAAAGACCGAGACTTGGATACGGCACTCCTGCAAAGAATAAGCTGCCGCCACTCCAGTGCAAAGCGCACGGCAGTATATAAGGGATCGGACAGGCAAAACACAGTTTACTTCTTCATCCGCCCCTTCTTACAGGAGCGGTACTAACTTCCCTGGTTCGGATAGCACTTAAACTTTAAGAACATCGAGATGTCATGCTAAAGCGACATATTCACGATCAACATCAATCCTGAATTGAGATGAAAGCGTATTCAGAAGAAGAACGACGCGTTGTTGTGCAGTCAATTCTCTTTCGAAAATAGCACTTAATCCCTCAAAAGCACCTCCTTGAATACGCACTGTCTGACCTGGTGCTAAAGAAGGCCGGTTCACAACAACATAGTCATCTTCAAATCTTGATTTGATCGAATGGATCGTTCTTTCATCTACAGTTGCGGGAGAAGCACCAAACATCACCACGCCCCCAACCCCGTGGGCATAATGCACCGAGCGGTATTGCCGACCCAGATCGAAATTGGCAAAAAAATAACCAGGGAAGAGGGGCCCGATAGAGACCCTCATTTTCTTCCGAATCAACCGGTTTTCCTTCAGCTGTGGTGAAAATATTTCGACGCCAAGACTCTGAAGACTTCGTCCCGCAATATTCTCCTGCCGCGCTTTGGTTTTTACAAGATACCAAGTCATCTCTTAAGCCGTTCCATAATGTAATTTAAGTTGTCGCTTGAATAGGTCGTACCCAGGAGTTTGATCAACTATTCTCAATCACACCCTATCGTGCCCCTTTTCCTAAGAGCACGACTCGAATCGTGTCTACGACGATCGTAAAATCAAATAAGATGGAAAGATGTTTAATGTAATAAAGGTCATATTGCAGCTTTTCCAGGGAATCCTGTTCAGTGGCACCATATTGGTACTTTACCTGAGCCCATCCTGTCAGGCCCGGTTTAACAGTGAAGCGAAGATCGTAATACGGTATTTTTTCCCGGAGTTGATCAACAAACAGCTGCCTTTCCGGTCTGGGTCCGACAAAACTCATCTCCCCTTTTAGTACGTTTAGCATTTGAGGCACTTCATCAATGCGAAGGATTCTCATGATTTTTCCTAAGGCTGTCACTCGGGGATCATTTTCCTGAGCCCAGACAGGACCCGTCAGGGTTTCAGCATCCTGCCGCATTGATCTGAATTTCATCACCATAAAAGGCTGTCCTTTTTCACCAACACGTTCCTGCCGGTAAAACACAGGGCCTTTAGAAGTGAGTTTAATCAAAACTGGAATAATTAGGAAGATGGGAAGAGCCATGATAACACCCATGACCGAGAAGAGAATATCCGAAATTCTTTTACTGATTCGCGTGATGTCAAGTCGGTTAAAACCATCGCTGAAAATCAAGGTACTCGGCTTCATCCAGTCCACACAAAATTTACCAGCCACCCTCTCATAAAAGGAAACTGCTTCCACAATTTCAATCCCTTGCACACGGAGTTGCAATAGAGACCTCACGGGAAGCTGACCGCGACGGTCATGCAAAGCAACAACAACCTGTTTAATCTTTTGTCTCTTGACAAAATCGGTGAGGTTTTCTAATTGGTCATCCACTTTACTCGGCGAGGCCAAATCCCATTGAAAATGAAACACACGGTAGCCCCAATTTCCCTCTTGAGCGAGGAAAGATTTGAGTGCTGTCGCAACAGTACCCGAGCCAAGAATAAGAATCGGCGTATCTAGTTGACGTGTTGTGACTAAGGCCTGATAACTGAGCCTTAACACAATCAGAAGAAGAGGAAAGAAGGCGAGACGCCACCATAAATGGCCTAAATCAGTTACTGGCGGGGGAATCAGTAAATAGAGGACGACGAGGATGCCTGTCGCCCATAGCATCGATTGCAGATGTCTAACCCAGAATTCCTTGATCGAAAACCTGGAGAACGGCGGAAAAAGTTCATTATAGTAGAGGCAGATTTGGCACACAATGGGCGCAAGAATCAAACTGATCCATTCTCCTCCGACAATTGTTCCCCACATTAAAAACAAGAGGATTAAAATATTTTCGAAGGCAAAATAAAAAGTATGCCGAACGGAATAATATCTGTTAAAAATTCTAAACATTTTTTATAATAAACCTAGCTAAATTCGGGATTTTAAAAGCTCTCATCTGAAACCAGATTCAGTCTGCTTAATAACAAAATATTCCGATCAAGAAAACACGATAAAAAGGGAGGATGAATAGAATAAAAGACTCAATAGTATCCGTACTCATACGGTCGGGATCCCCATGTTTTCTTTGATCTGTTCAAAACACTCCCAATGACTTTATTAGAGCCAAGCACTTTGACCGCCTGGGATAAGACGGCTTCCGAAGTTTCTCCTGCTCTGATGACAATCAATATGCCATCAACCGTTTCCGAAATCACACTCATATCAAAAAGAGGCAGGATAGGAGGGGCATCGATCCAGATGTAATCATAGCGGTCTCGAGCATCCGCCAAAACATCTTTCATGCCATTGCTGGTCCAGATATGACCTTCTTCACGGCCTCCTTCATTCTCCTCACCAGAAAGTTTTCCCATCGTTAAAACCGTCAATCCATTAACCGGGCCTTCTTTCATCGCGTCATCCAATGAGTGCTCTTTGTTAATCACGTTCAACAAACCAGATGACTTATCCATGCCAAACGCTTTTGCCACAGAGGGGTTTTTAAAATCACCGTCAATAATCAGCACACGCTTTCCAAAATCTCTCGCGGACACAACTGACAAATTCGAAGTCGTTGTCGTCTTCCCTTCTCCCTTGAGCGCGCTTGTTACCGCAATCACTTTCTTTCCTTCTTTACGACTGATCAAGTCAATTTT
>CAZRYI010000017.1:0-2318 GCA_964604255.1 uncultured Nitrospirota bacterium | reverse complement strand
TTTATTCGGACTGATGGGTCTTTCTGGAAAGTTTGCAGAGTCGATGACTCTAAATTGTTCACCTTTCTGTCTCTTTTCTAAATTTTCAGAAATATTTGCACTCAGTTTTTTATTCATAAGGGCCTGATAATTATTTGAAATATTGTCATAGTCTCGACTCATAATCACCATTTCTTGTTCCCTTTTCGGGATATTTTCGACACGACGTTCATATTCTTTAATTTTTAATTGCGTTTCTCTTTCTCTTTTTATCAAATGATCTAATTCTTCATTGGATCGACTGATCTGACGACGAAGTGCAAACACTGCTTCTGAGGAATGGGTTGCTACGTCTAAATTTTCTCGTGATTCAGCAAGCGAGGTGTTGCTCGTAGTTGCACCCACACTTTGAGTTCCTTGGATACGTGAAACCTGTTTTTCTAGCACGGCAACACGACGTCTTAAAATCGCAACATCAGGATAACTTTCGCTGTACTCGGTTAAGAGATCCGAAAGTTCTTGCCTACGGGCTGCCAATCTCTGTTCTAAAGGGGACAGCCCCAACTGAGGAAGATCTCCGCCGACCTTGATGGGAAGGCCTTCTTGAGCTCTTAATCTATCGTTGAGCACTTGTCTCTTTGCCACTTCTAGCATTCTCTCTAAATCGATCATTCGATCCTGAAGCACTTTTTTACTGATCTGAGTCGTTTCCAGGTTTGCCTGAAAACGGTCTAACGCTCGAAGGTTTGAATCAAGCTGTTCCGGTAGTTCTCCCATATGAACCCGTTTGAATTCTCCGATACGGCTTTCCTGACGTTCCAGCTCTCTCTTCAAACTTTCAAGTTCTACGTTAAGAAACTCAATCGCCCCTTCAACAAACTCTTCTCGAATTTTTAAATTTTCTTCCATGACGAGGGAGGCCAACTCATTCGTCACATTCATCACGGTTTCCGGGTCTTTCCCCGTAAAGGAGATGGAAAAACTCTCAAGCCGCCTTCTTCCCTTGGTTGCGACGACAATGTTCTCTCTGATTTTACTGATTTTTTCGCCATCCCTTAACGCTTTTTTAGGATCATCGCTTTCGTACAGACCAAACTTTTCAATAATTTTACGAAGAAACGAGCGACTCAAAACCTGCTGTTTGATCGTGGAAAGACGATCCTGGGCAGTGCCTGTCACTGCTGACTTCACAATATTCTGAGGGATTTTCTGACCTTCCACAATAATGAAGGTGCTTGATTCATAGATTTTTGGAAGTGTTTTTGCGAGATAAACCGAAACCAACCCACCAATCAAAACAGGAATACAAAGCCAGAATTTTCGACGCCAGGCAATACCCAATATATTCCAAAGCAACTGCTGATAGTCCAGTTTCTTTACTGCTGATTCCATCATTCCCCTCTTTCCACAATGTCTTTCAGTCGTGTTCAAGCGCTAGGGCACCAATATGGTGTCACCCCGCCTGAGAATGATATTTCCTTCTGGATTTTCTCCACTTAAGATATCATTGTAGTTAATTTTGAATCGTCGTTCCCGACCATTTTCCTTTCGTAACAAAACGATTTTTTTTCTGTTGGCAAACTCGGTAAATCCTCCTGCCAGCGTAATTACCTGTAACAGTGTTGTTTCACTACGAAGCTGAATTTTACCGGGTTGAAGCACCTCTCCGACAAGAAAAATGGACAAGCTATTTATTTCTTTAACGATAACGGAAACTTCCGGCGTTTTTTTGTACCGTCTCAGGAGCACTTTAACTGAATCTCTCAATTCACTGGGTGTAAGCCCTGAGGCCTGCACATCTCCAATGAGTGGAAGGGAAATTTTACCGTCGGGGCGAATAAAGACGATTCGGGAAAGATCTGTATTTTTCCAAACCAGCACTTCAATGACGTCCTCTGCTCCGAAAATATAATCAAGCTCCCCAAAGGCCGTCGATGAGGGAGGAAGGGAGGGCGAAATAGAGGCCAGCATTTCTCGATTTTGTGAAGCGGAACTCCCGGATGCCGAACTGCTTTCCTGAGATTTCGGTATCACACGGACAATGCCACAGGCACTCACTAAAAAAACCAAGGCGAGCAACCCTGGAAATAGCATTTTTTTCATTACCACAAGATCTCCTTATCTTAGGGAGAAGACACCGTAAATGCTGCCCTCGCCTACTCTCAGAACCCACGCTCCGGCATAGTCTCAATAACTATACCATACCGAAAAGAAACAAAACGTCGCTAAATTGCTTCAAGAAAAAACTGATAAAATCCTTTATTTCATAGTGGGATGCGAGCTATCTCACTTTAAGGCAAGACCCCCTGTGCGTCAATCCCCTCAAATGGGGGGGAGGG
>CAZRYI010000016.1:3740-16997 GCA_964604255.1 uncultured Nitrospirota bacterium | reverse complement strand
GGAAAAAATACAAAGGGATAGGTTACGACGACGATTCCGTCGTAGAGTTTTGGGAATTTCCATCTTTTGATTCTACCGGCCAGGGATTTTTCCAGCTTGGCATGATCCATGGTGCTGGTGGTGATTGTGGCTTCGACGACCTTGCCGTTTTCGTCGATGGAGAATTCGACGACGATGGTGCCTTTTAAGGTCGGGTTCTTTCGCAGCTCTTTGTTGTAGAGATACACCAGCCCGCCTTTATATTTTTCAACGACTTTGGCAATGGCATCATAGTCGATGGCTGCATTGCCTGATCCGCCACGGTTTAAAGTGATACCGACGCCATTCCCGAGATCGTAACTTTGTGTGCCGAAAGTGCCCGATCCGCTGCCATTGCCACCGCCGCCACCGACATCTACCAGGGCAACCTTGTCTCGTTTGGCTAACTGAACCCGATCTCCCTTGTGGAGTCCGCCGATCTTTGCGATTTTTTGGTCGGCAAGCCCGCTCTTTTTTGCGCCCGTTTTCTGCACGATGGGACGACGACTTTTTTTCGAGACGGAAGGCAGTGCGGAAACAAGCGTGGCCTGAGAAAGGGCTTCATCCAGTCGATTGTCTTCGATAATTTCACTCAGCCCGCCACTGGACTCTTCTTCAATAAAGGATGCCAGTAATCCGCTCTTTCTCACAATTTCCCGGTTTCGTTCGGCGGAAGGCCGCGCTGCCGGTTCAGGTTTTTTCGGTGCATCGCGTTTTGCAAGTAACTTTTTCTTTTGTTTTTTTGCCGGTTTAGGTGCTGCTTCAGGCGCTTTTTTCCCCTTGTCCTCAGGTTTTACTTTGACCTTTTTTTTCGGCTTGGGTTTGATGATTTCCTCAATCATCTCTGGGACGGGAGGCGGAATCTCTTTCACCACCGGAGCCTCTAAAATCAGCTTGGCAACACGACCGGAGAGATCTCTGATATCGGGTTGTTTGGGTTCCGGCAGATTCATCAGGCCCATCACCAGACCGATCACCAGATAGAAACTGAGCGAAAACTTAAGCGCCTTTTTAAAAAGTGCTTCGTCGGATCTCAGGGTCATCGCGGCCATTAGGCACTCTCCTCGTTCTGAAACACGGCAAGGGAGATGCTCGGATATTCCGCCTGTGCAGAGGTCGCCATGATCTTTTTCAGCAGATGGAAAGGAATGAGTCGGTCACCCAAAACGGTCACTTTTCCAGCAAAAGAAACCGCAGCATTCTGTTTTTCAAGATACTTGGTCCGATCCGCCAAACGCACAAGCTCCGCTTTCAAGGGCATCAGAATCGTCCCCTCTTGCGCCATCGCCGCTTCCATGGTCATGACTTGTGTGCCATCAACAAAAATCCCCTTTTCCGTGACCATTAAGTTGATCGTTGCTTCCGGCAGGGTTTCGGCACTTGAAGTTGGTAGTTTCAGTTCATCGGAGGTCGGCAGGGAAACACCGCCTTCCCCGAAGTGGACGAGCAGGAACAGCAGGAGGATGGTAAAAATGTCCATCAAGCTGGTGACGTTGAGTTCGACAACCTGATTGCGACCGGCTTTGTGACGTCTGGTAAGTCTCATGTTGTTTTGACCTCCCCGATGGATATCTCAGGAAAAAGCACTTCTTCTTTATTTTTACGAAGTCTATCCATTACGGCAATCAATGACTCATAATGGATGTCTGGCTCGCTCAGTAGAATCGCCGAAACCTCTTTTGGATAGATTTTTTTCATCTTTTTGAGCAAAACGTTCAGTTGCTCAAAATCATAGTTTTCATCTTTGGACGGCAGCTTGACGGTGCCAATACCACTCCCTAAAACAGTCAATTCACTTTTTCGTAAGGTGACAATGAGACGGAAAAGTTCCTTTTCCTCTTGCACAAACGGCGCTGCTGCCTGAGTGGTCGGGAGTTTCAGTTCCAAAACCGCCAATCGGGAAAAGACCACCCCACTCAAAAGAAAGGGCACCAGAACAACCATCAGGTTCATGAAGGGCGTGATGTTGAGCGAAGGTGCACCGCCACCCCGGTTGCGCCGTCTCCGCCGATCAAGCAACATTATCTCTCCTCCCCGGAGATGCTCATTTCCCGTCCGCTCCACTGTCGCATAGAGGGTTTTGCAGCTTGCTGTGTCGGGTTTGCAACGGGTGCTGTTCTGGGAGCCTGCGGCACATGCGCCCCTCTCAAACCACCGGAGGTACTGGCATGACGGGTACTTGGTGTGGCCGGTGCAATCGCAGGCTGAGGACTTTTACGCAGCAGGGCCGCAAGATTCAAAAATTTCAAGGCATATTCATCCAGCGAGTCAATCAGGGTATTGGTTCTGGATTGCAGGTAGGTATAAACCAACATAATCGGGATGGCGACCACCAGACCAAAAGCCGTGGTATTCATCGCCATCGAAATCCCCTTTGCCAGCAAAACAGCTTTTTGTGAGGGATCGGCAACCGCAACGGCGGTAAAGGCTTCGATCAAACCGATAATCGTTCCCAGCAGTCCAAGCAAAGTCGCGACATTGGCAAGGTTGGGCAGGTAGTGCAGACGGGCTTCGAGGCGAGGGGTAATTTCCATGGTTTCTTCAACCAGCGCACCTCGCATGGCATCCCGATCATAACCTGTTTTAATGCCCTTGATGCCCGCCGCCAAAATCAAATGAAGCGGTTTCTGAAAACGCGGGCCGGAGCACTGTTTCAGTGCATCATCCAGTTGGCTTTTCCGAAGTACCGGTGCAATCTGCTTCCACAACCGTTTTGCATCAAGGTTCGAGCGTTTTAGTATGACAAAGCGCTCAATCACAATGGCCGATGCGATGGCCAGAATGCCGAGCAGGGGATACATAAAGCTCCCACCTAACTGAAAAAATCGTATGAGTCCTTCCATTTCTACTTACCTCCTTGTAGGGTTTGTCCCCATTGCCGATGGAATTGGCTATATTCAAGCGGTGCCAGAATCTCTTCTTTAAAACTGCGATCAAAGTTGATTTCGCCCTTTGAAGGTTTGCCACCCTCTTTCCAGGGAACAATGTAGACCACATGCGGTTTTTCAATGCTGCCCTGGATTTCAGTGCCTCCCATGAAAGCCCGCTCGACCTCTTCGCCCTTTTCCCCCTCTGCCTGTGTTTCAGGTTGTTTTGCGCTTTGAGCAAAGCTCTCTGCTGTGCCTACAACACTCATCAAGAGGAAAACGGTCATCATAAAAATAAGACGTGAACAAATATTATTTCGATCAACACACATTGTGACTTCTCCTGTGCCCGCTGCTTCAACTTGCATTACTTGGCATTGCTCCGGGCGGCCATTCGTTTTTCAAGACTCGCCATCCAGATAAGCATTTCTTCATTGGTTTCTTTTGCCAATTTGGTATAGCGCTTGTAATGCCGAAGGGCGGCGCCTGCCCGATCCAGATAAAGGTCGTAAAGTACTGCAAGGTTGTAGTGAGCATCTAAAAAATTGGGGGAAAGGGCGATGGCTTTCAGGTAGGCCGCTTCCGCTTCTGCAAAGGCCCCGAGATCTTTCAGAATAATGGCGAGATTGTAATAGGCCTCCGGGTAAGCGCCTTGCAGTCGAATCGCACGACGGTAGGCATCAATCGCCTCACTCAATCGGTTCAGACGTTTATAGGCGATGCCGAGATTGATGTGAAAAACGGAGACATCGGGATAGAGATCTCTCAGGGCCTCAAAAGCAAATCGTCCTTCTTCGGTCTTCCCGTTTTCCAACAACTGAATCCCTTTTTGAAATTGACGCAAAATATGATTCAGCTCGGTATTATTTTGAAAAGGAGAGGCTGGCTGAACAAGCGGGTTCTGCTTCGGCTCTACCTGCTGAATTTCCTTTAAGATTTTTTCGCGCAAGCTGGCAAGAATGCCTTCAGGAGAAACTTCTTCCGGTTTGATTTTTTCCTGCTCCGCGTCTTCCGGGACAAAGGCATCTGCCGGGTTTTCCCCATCCTTTGAAATGGCGGCCATTTCTGCTTCGCTGACCTCTTCAATCACCGGAAGCGCCGCTGGTGCTTCAGGGAGGGCTGCGACCTTCACTTTCATACAGCCTGAAGTAGCGATGCTGAGCAAAACAAACAATATGCCGAGTTTCATCTGAGTCATCTCCTACCTTTTTGCAAAAGCATCTACTGTTGCCCCCATCGGCATTCCGGCAGAAAGGGTTTCCAATTCAAGTCGCAAAACAATGCGCTCACTCTGTTCCTTGCGCCGATATCGTGCGGGACGCAGTTCGGCCAGACGTTTGTAGCTTTTTTTAACCCACTCATTAAAAAGACCGATGGTGCGCCGTGCGCGGGCGACATTGCTTTCATAAGCCCGAATGGCTTTTTCCTCAAAAGGATAGGCTTTTTCTTCCAGCTGGAAACGGTATTCCTCCAACTGCTCTTCATCCAACTCTTCCGGTGCTTCGGCTTCCAGCAGGGCACTTTGAAAGTGCTCAAATATTTGGCCCAGGCGATAAGAAGAAACAGTGACAATATCGATTTGACGGCTTTCAATGGCTTTGGTGTAAAGATCGATGACCCCTTTCAGGGCCTTTGTTTTCTTTTTAAAACTCAGCGCCAAAGGTGCAGTGATTTCAATGGATTTAAAGGACTCAAAGTCCCGTTCCGCCAGTGCCAGCCGTGCCTTGCCGTAGTAAGGGGCTTTCGTGCCCTTGTTGATGACTGCAAGAAAGAGCTTGTCTGCCGCTTTGACTCGCCCCTCATTTTGCCGGATTTCCGCCATTTTAAAGAGGGCTTCCATTGCATCTTCATGTTTGGGAAAACGTTGGATGAAACTCAGGTAGGTCGCGAAGGTTTTTTCCCAGTTTTTTTCCTGTTCGTAAAGACCTGCCGCGCTCCAGATCAATTTTTCTGCCTGTGCCAAATCTGCGGTCATTTCAGCGGCGGCAATAAAAACGGCTGCGGCCTGGAGATAAGCCCCGGAGGCTTCATACAACAGTCCGGCATGAAGGTAAGAGCGCTCAACCAGATCCGACTTCGCATAGTCTCTCGCGATTTTCCGGTAGGCACGAATCGCCGCTCTCGGGGTTTTAAGATTTTCGTAAAGCAGAGCCGCCTCGAAAAGGGCTTCGGGTGCAAGCACATGTTGTGGTACTTCGCGTGAAATTTCCTCAAACAATTCTGCTGCTTTGAGCAATGCACCCGCTTTTTTTTCTGCTTCGGCTTCTTTGTAAATAGCGGCAACAAGCAGACCAGAAATTTCGGCCCGTTTTTTCTTTTCCTTTTTTGAAAGTCCGGCTAAAACTTCGCGATAACCAACACGAGCCTGACGGTAGGCACCGGCCTTCATATAACTGTGGGCCACCAGTTTGCGAGAGGTTGTGGCAGTGGCATGTTGCGGGTAGTCAATGAGCAGGTCTTCAAAAATGGCCGCCGCTTCTAAATAAGCACTCCGGTCAAAAAGAGATTCCGCCACTTTAAACAGCACCACCGGGGCTTCGGGATCATCGGGGAAATGTTTGGCAAAACGCTTGGAGATCGCCAGGAAAGCAGCTTGACCTGCCAAACTGCTGACTTTTCCGTAGGCAATCACAGCCGAATAGGCCGCCTTGCGATTCGCCTTCTTTGTTGATCCGGCAAACGCAGCTTTCTCGTACACGGCCCCTGCTTCTTCATAAGCTTGAGTCGCCATCAGGGTTTCGCCTAAAAGAAATTGAATTTCCAGGGCCTCATCAGACTTCGGAAAATTGCGTAAATAGCGCTGATACCAGGTACTCGCTATTTTCAGTCCGGCGTCTTTTTTCTCCTGCAATTTCTCTTTTTGTGCTTTTGCATGTGCAGAAATCGCAATGCGGTGCAGCTCTGATTTAATCAAAGGGCGTGAGCGTAAACGAGCCGCTTCGTCATTGGCCTGATACCAAGGACTGTCGATGTCGTAATCTACAACGAGCGCCTCGCGGGCAATGTCGGCGGCTTCGCGCTGGCCATATTTGTTGTAGGCTTCCATGACGTAAGAAGAGATAAAGGGTGCCATCGGATCATGCGCATGCCGTTTGACAAAGGTTTGATAGGTACTGACCCCTAACGCCAGATCTTGTTCCACCATGTAGTGGTTTGCCAAAGTCAGGTAGATTTCGCGCTCATAACGTCGCGTACCGTTCAAGTGAAAATAGTTGGCAACAACAGAAGGCCCACCGAGTTTGCGGAAGGAAGTGGCTGTATAGGTCAGTGCTTCCCAGACGAGGGAACCTTCTTCCGGGGCAAAGTCCGGCAAGGCTTCGGTTTTTTGATCAACCACTTTCAGGAAAAGCGCAATCGCCTGCGGGTGTAACTCCAGCTTAAAAAAGCTCCAGGCCAGTTTGTAGAGCGCCTTGTCTTGAAAATAAGGATCTTCAGACGAAGCAACCCTTTCATAAGCCACCGTGGCTTTGTCATAGTCCTGTCGATCGAAATAAAATTCGCCCAATCTAAAATAGGCTTCAAAGCGATTCGGATGTTCAGGGTAGCGTGTGATCAGCGACTCCAGAAGAGGTAGGGCTTGTTCCGTTTCACCCGATTCCCCATAGGCACGGGAGAGTGCGTACAAGACTTGGTCGTTTTCAGCATACTGTGGATAGTCATTCAATAGTTCTTTGTAGAGCGCAATGGACTCAGCGTAATCAATGAGCGGTGGCGGGCCGTCGGGAGTGATGTCGTAGGCTTCCATTTCCTGAATAAATCGCAGGCGGGCCTTTTCCATTTTCAGATCCCCGAGGCGTTTTAAAGCCGGAGCACGCAACATGGAACGAGAGTCTTTGTGCTGCTCAAGAAAGACTTCATAACCTGCAAAGGCTTCCCCCGCTTTTGCAAGCACCACGGCATTTTTTTCAGCCGCGATTTCCTTTGCCAAAATGGCTTCTCGTTTTGCCCGATCCGCCGCTTCCCGTTTGTGAATCTGGGCAGGGCTTTCCACCACGACAACTTCCGTTGCTGCTGCGCCATTTTCAACTGGCGGATTCACCACCCTGATTGCACAGCCGACCTGAAAGAGCAATGCCACCATCAAAAAACCTGTAGAAAAATTTGTGATTTGTTTCATTTTCACTGCACTTGTACTCCACCCTGAAGATCGAGGATTTGTATCCGGCTCAATTCACTGGTGGCAATCCAGTCGGCGACTTGTGCCAGGCGTCGCTCAATGCGCTCTGTCAACATTTGCTGAAGCGATTTTAAGATCGCCCCTTGCAACACAAGGCTTTCTTTTTTATCGGCAATCAGACGAACACGGGCTTCGGCAATACGCTTGCGAAAGACCTGAATTTCCTTGGACAAAGCAGGCACAGTAGCCAGCAGTTGTGTATTGAGCGCTGTCATCGTCTGAAGGTCGGTCATGATGTTTTTCACGCCTCGCTTGAGGTCATCGGCTCGTCCGGGGACTTTTGAAATCATGGCCCAAAGCAAGGTCCCTTGTGCAATTTCCAGGTTGCGATGACTTGTTTCCCAGGAGGCCTTCAGTGCTGCGTCGCCGAGTCCTTGTTGCTCCAAACCCCCAATTTGTTTTCCCAGTGCCTGCGATTTTGCCAGGGCTTCTGTCAACAGTTTCAAGCGCTGTGCTTCGTCCGGCACGCCCAAAACAGACAAACGTTCTTCCTGAACCGCTCCCTCAAGTGCGACCGACAAAGCCGCCCCTTTTGCATTCAAAGTGACAAAACGATCCGTGGTCAGGGAATGATTGACCGAAGGCAAAAAAGTCTGGAAAACTTCTTCACGATGAAAGGCAATAAGTTCGAAGATCGCCATGTCCTCCAGTTTTTTATCCAGCAGTCGCTCCAAAGCACCCAGTTCTCCATATTGCGCAATCCAGGAACTGATGCGATCCGTATCAATCAAGTCGGCCAGCGCACCTTCTCCGGTCGTAAGATATAAATCAACCAGGATGCCAAGCTGCTTTTGATCGCCAATCACCCTGAGCAAAAGTTGGAGAGATTTTTCCTGCACTCTATAAAGTTTAATCGCCTCGCCATAATGTTCAAGTGCCTTCCGGTAGGCTTCCAGTCGGTTATAGGCGTGTCCGACGGTGCTGAGTGCTTCCAGGGCGTAGGGATGTTTTGGGGATTTTTCAATGAGGTCTTGAAAAAAAACAATGGACTTGAGTTCATTTTTTTCTTTGAAATGAGACCAGGCGATGGCAAAAAGCGCATCAGGATAAAAAGGGCTGTGAGAGTGGATTTGAGAAAGCGGATCGCGTGCTGCCGAAAATCGGCCTTGTTCTATTAAAAGCTGTCCTAAAGTCAGATGTGTTTTTTCGACAAAAATGGCATCGACGCTGTCTTTTGCCGGGATAACTTCTGTCCCGGACGCCGCCTCTGCTCCTTCCCGACTCAAAGCCTGAAGTAAAAAGAGCGCTTTGTTGGTTTTATTCAAGCCAAGATGGGCCTTGGCAAGGCTCATTTTGGCATAAGGCGCATAGCGGCTTTCAGGGGCAATTTTTTGCAGAACCTTGATGCCCGCATTCAGTGAGCCAATGGCAATATGGCTCATGCCTGCAAAATAGGCCGCCTGATCCATCGCAGCAAAACCTTCTTCGGAAGAAAGCAGGTTGTAGGTCAAAATTGCGGCCTGATAAAAGGTTTGCTCGTATTGCATTTTTTGCACAAGTAAGAGTAGGCGGCTTCGTTTCTCTCCCGAAGGAAAGGTTTCGACCAATTCTCCGAAGATCTCCGCTGCCGGACGGTGCATTCCCCACACCATGTACAGGCTGCCAAGCAGCAGTCGGGTTTCGCTCAGAACCTCCGGGTCGTTCAAGGCGGCTTCGGAGTCTTCAAGCAGTTTCAGGCGGGTTGCAGCCGTCAAATAATCCCCCAGAAAAAAATGGTAATACGCCTCTTTTTGCAAGACCTGCCAGTATTTTTTCCTGGCCGATGCGGCTTCATCAAGGGCCGCTTCAAGCGAGAGAGTTTCGGCTTCAACTGGCGTCTCGACCACCTTCTCTTCTTGCGCCCTTAAAACAGCAGGTACAAAAAAAAGACAAAAAACCGGCAGAATGAAGAACAGACACTTCAGTGTCTTAAATTGTGAACCGTAAAGCCTGAACCGCATTTGTTTACCATGTCTCGTAGGTGAATTTCGGTTGTTTCAAATCAAGATTATCTCGAACAATCAGTTTGATAAAGGTGGCTGCTTTGCCTTTTTGAATGGTGATGCTTTCTGCGCGTTTGTAGTCGAGTGATCGCGGGCCGATGCCGTTGAATACCACCAGCAATTGATGTTCTCCTGAGCGAATGTTTCCGGTATAAAGCCGTTGCACGCCGCCCTTTTTCAGTGCCATGACTTCGCGGTCGGTATAGAGCGCACTTGCGACTAACTTGTCATCAATGTGCAGTTTGATTGCATCAAGCGTGAAATAGTGTGAGCCTTCCACACTCAAAAAAACGGTCACTGAAGATTCTTCGGGGAAAAGCAGTTCTTCCTGTAAACGAAAGAGCAGGGTGTTGAGTTCGAGGATTTCTTCTTTTAAATCCTGGATCTTCGGGTCAAGGCTTTCAATGGAAACAGGCGCTTCGGCTTCGGCAGCGACGACAGTGTCTATCGCTTCATTGCTGGCTTCCTCTGGATTCCCTTCACCCCCAAGTGGCTGCGCTTCTTGCGGTGACATTTTCGATAAATCTGGGTTTTGTACTTCACCTGTCCCCGCTGTGAGCGCTTCCATTTCAAGGAGGATTTCTTCTTCCAGGCTATTTTCTACCGGGCTTTTTGCCGGGCTTTCTACCTGAGCACTTGCCTGACCGGTAAAAAAGAGGACGAAGAGTAGTGGCAGAAGGTAGGGTATTTTGAAGCTGTTCTTGTTCATTTTTATCCTCACTATGTTAGTCAGAACTTCCTTGATCCAGGGAAGTAAGACCGGATGAGAGATGCCATTTTCCCTCCGTGTCAATCACGATCCCTTCAACACCGTCGAGCGTTTCAATCAGGGCCAGCCCCGCTTTCGGCCCCATCGCAAAAACCGAGGTGGAAAGGGCGTCACTGCTGGTGGCATCCTTTGCCAAAATAGAAACACTTCGGCAAAGTCGGGCGGGCTGACCTGTTTTTGTATTTAAGATGTGGTGATAGCGAATACCGTCTTTCATAAAAAATCGCTCGTAGTCGCCTGAGGTGGAGATCGCTTCATTTGATAGCGGCAAAATGGCGACGATGCCTTTCTGATTGTCGGGATCACGCAGCCCGACAAGCCAGTTCTGCCCATCATTTTGGCCGGAAATCAGGGTGTCACCACCCGCCATCACCATCGCATTCTTGATCCCGTGTTTTTTCAGAATCGCCATCGCACGATCCATCGCATAGCCTTTTGCAATGCCGCCCAAACTAATCGACATGCCGGACTCTGCAAGAAAAACACTCTTTTTTGTCTCGTTTAAAATGATTTTTTTATAATTCACCAAGGGCAGTGCCGCTTTCAGAGCCGCGGGCGTCGGCACAATTTTTCCCCGAAAATCCCAGAGTTTGCCGACGGAGGCAAAAGAGATGTCAAACGCACCTTCTGTTAAAACAGAAAAATCCTGCGCCTTTGCAATCAAGCCATAAAGTTCCTCGCTGACGGACACAGGGTTATTCCCTGCTTGTTGGTTAATTCGGGAGAGTTCGCTCTCCGGCTTGAAACTACTCATGAGTTTTTCAATGCGTAGCACTTCATCAAAAGCAACCGAAATGGCACGATTAACTTGTGATACATCAATGACCTGTGATGCTGCTTTCTTTCCCGTCGGCAGCGAGACCTTCATCATCACTTCCGTGCCCATGAGCGCACGTTTTTGTGTAATGACCTGGTCCTTGACCTCAAGATCTTCAGCAAAGAGCGGCTCGGAAAAAGTCGCTAAGAGACTGAGGCTAATAATTAAAGCCGAAACTGGCTTGAAATACATTGGCTTCCCATGAATAAAGACTGTCGTTTCGTGGATCTTCAAAATCCGCGTAGTCAAAAAAGATCAGGCTGTAGCCCGCCTTGAAATAGGGGTTTTGAATCCAGCCCCATGATTTTTTATTGGGTTCAAAACGGATGCTCCCACCGACGGCGTGGTCGGTAAAAGTAGAAAGTTCCTTGTCTCGTGCTTTAAAGATCTGATTGGCAGCAACACGATTGCCATAGAAAGTGGCGGCGGTTTGGGAGTAGTAGCGATAAAAAGCGCCAAAGCGCCAACTCCTGGAAAATGCGTGTTGATAATGAATTTTGCCTTTGTGAGATTGAATACCGAAGGTGTCGCGATAATAACCGTACTCAAGCTGAAGACTTCCCCATAATTGACCCGTGCCGCCACCGGGAAGGGCATAGCCGGTTCGGATGAGCCAGGCCTGCCCGGTCCGAACCCCCGGATAATTCTCGGGTGCCAGCGCGTTCGACTCGGCGATTAAAACAGAACGATAGGGATTGTTGAGGAAACCCTGGTCAGCCGTCAGTTCATAATTCACCTGCACCAGCCAGCGGGCAGTCAGTAGACGTGTCAGACTTAAAGCATAAGTACTTCGGCCAAAATCTTTTTCACCAAATGCAGGATCACTGTTCTTCCCGACCTTGTCTTCAGAACGTGCATAGCGGAGATGAACCGTCAGATTACCGTCAAGCAGGTCATGGGTTAAGGCAAAAGCAATATTGTTTGAACTGTAATCCGGTTCGTCACTCAGGGTGTAGGTACTGCTGACAAGCGTATTATTGAATATATGACTCAGGCCAATGTGGTTTTCCTTGCGTTCTTCGCTGAAGGGACTGGCCTGCGTGACGACATCAATAGAGGCGGAGCTGACCATGTCAATGCGAGATCCTGCTTCAATGGCCGTTTTACCTCTCAAGGCTTTGCGCACAATCAAAGCTGGCCCCTGCACTGTAATGCCTCCTCCTTCAAAAAAGTTGTAAGCACTTGCAGCAACATCCTTCGGAGGATCAATCGCCATTGCGGGTTTGGCTGCGACGATCAAAAGCACCACAAGGCTGATCGCACACCATATAAAAGAAGAGGACGTCTTACGAAAATTCACCGGCAACCACAGCCTCCCCCGCTACCGCTATAACCACCCCGCCCACCTTCCAGTACTTCTTCGACATGTAAACGCCAGCTTGTTTCTAGGGGGTCAGAGTCGAAGAGCATTGCGTCGTGCGCCAGATATTCCCGTTCCCAGGGTTTGATACTGGCACAAGCCGACAGGCTGCCAAACAGCAGGATAATCGTCAAGATTCTTAAACTTCGTTTCAGCGTATTCACGGTAATCCCGCCATTATTCTTTGAGAAGAGCACGGACTTCTTGTTCGTATTTTGCCGGATCTTTCGGGCCGAAACCCCAATGCACATTTCTAATCGTGCCGTCTTTTGCAATGACATAGGTCGTCGGCATACTGCGGATCAAATAAAGGCCGGAGATCTCGCCAGCAGGATCGGGCAGTACGGGGAAGTCAATGCCCAGAGACTGAGCCATGCGCATCGCTGCCCCTTTTGTTTTGTCAATATTCACACCGAGGATTTCGAGGCCGACGTCTTTGTATTTTCCGTAAAGCGCATTAAAATAAGGCAGCTCTTCTTTGCAGGGCGTACACCAGGTGGCCCAAAAGTTAAGAATGACGACACGCCCCCGTTGTTCACTCAGTTTGATGTTTTTGCCCGAAAGACTCTTCAGGGTAAAGTCACTTGCCTTTTTAAAGTTCCCTTTTGCACTGGCCGGAGAGACCAACAAAGAAAGTCCGACAGCAAGTACGATCAGCGCAACGCTTAATTTTTTTCCGCTACTCATCAATAGATTCTCCTCTAAAAAAACACCGCCAGATGAACTGTGCCTTCCATGTTCTCCAAGCGAACATTTTCTCCAGTCAGATCGCTTTCAAAGGAGTGGAATGTCAGCCTAAAACCCAGATCCATCCAGTCGGTAAAAAATATTTTGTAACCCGTGCCGAAATTATAGGTAAAGCGATTCTGATCATCGAACTCGGTTTGACCAACGCCACCCACAATATAGATGGTCGAATTCAGGGTGATTGTGCGTGTGAGAAAAATCTGTCCAGGAAAGAGGTTATAACCCAGATTGACATTCCAGTAGACAAGATCTTCGTTGCTCAAAAGTGACAGTCCGGTTTGTTTTGTAAATTCGCTTTGCTCTGCCTTTGTCAGTGCGTAGTTTCCTTCAAAAAAGAAATCTTCTGTCATATGAATGGCAGCTCTGAGCCCCTGAACCGGCGAGGCATTAAAACCTTCAACACTGTAAATTCCCGTAAAAACGGCAAGTTCAAGGTATTCCTTATCAATCTTTTCTTCGACAACCTCTTTTTCCTCGTTAGGCGGTGCGATCAAAGGTTCTGATGCTTCCGACAAAGTAA
>CAZRYI010000016.1:0-3640 GCA_964604255.1 uncultured Nitrospirota bacterium | reverse complement strand
TCTTTTTCCTCGTTAGGCGGTGCGATCAAAGGTTCTGATGCTTCCGACAAAGTAAAACCCTGGGCTGAGACAAAAACCGGCGGAAAAAGAAGCCAGACAGCAATGAGGAGAAAACGATAAGTGTTCTTCATCTGTGAATGTTCCTTTGCAAATATCCCTTAAAAATTAAACATGACACCGAGACTGTATTCTTCAACATCGCTGATCCGCTCCGTATCGATCAGGAGTGTGAAACGTCTAAAATCTCCCCGAAGCGAAAGACCTCGAAAAAGCGGGGCAGAAAAACCGATACCGGCATAGGCCGTGGGATAATCTTCAGACTTGGCGGCGATCAGCAGGTTGGCTGGATTGGTTTGAATCAAACCACCACCCAGACTGCCGTTTAATGAGAACCACTTACTGCGCCAGGGTGTGATGGTTAAACCCGCAAGGTAGAGGTCTGTCCCGCCAAAATCACCCGAAGCGAAACCAGCACTGACCTCAGCTGAAAGTGCCTCGGACAAAAAATAAGTCGAACGAATATAAATGACGGTGTCATTGTCAAAGACACCCCAGGCCCAACCCAGTTTGAGCTGGTCTTCAATGTAATTATCGAAAAGGCGTTCTCCCCAATTTTTTTGATAACCGGAGTTTTGAATGGTTTTGGCGACTTCATGCCGATGCACCCAGCCTTCCTGTCCTCTGGGTAGACGCACCTTGTACCAGTCTGTTCGGCGTTTCAGCAAAGAGATGCGCTCTCCCTTCTCTGCAATGTAAAAAACCGGATAACTGCGACCGGGGCCGATATGAATTTCCAGAAAAGCTTCAACAACCACTGCACTGGGGTAAACCTTTTCCTTTGCAAATGCCGGACTCGTTGCCATCAATAAACCGCACAAAACAAGCAGAAAGCGCAAAGTGAACGGACTTTCTTTTCTTCTCTGGATGATCGCAGTGCTTGTCACGTCCTTCACAAGGGGCTTCCGATCCAGGAAAGTATGATCAAATAGTCGGCATCTGTCGGATCAGGAAAAACCGTTCCGCCAAGATGCTGCAAGCCCCCTCCTGCGAGTCCAAGTGGCTTAGTCAAGAGTTTACTATCGCCCGGATTCACCAGGTTCGCCATACCAGCGGATGAGTCGTGGTTTGACTGAAGCTGCTCATCGGTGCAAACAGGCCCCTCATCACAATCAAAAAGCCTCAAACTGCCTCCCGGCCCGCCGGAATTTGGGTTACTCTTGCTTCGAATGTGGCAGCCGGAATCGGCACAGGTTCTGTTATCCAGGATCGGTTGGATGGAAGCCTTAAAGACATCATGATCCAAAACACCAATCCCTCCGCCTTCTCCCGGAGAAACCTGACCGCAGCCACCGGAGAACAGCGCAACAACAAACAGGATGGCCCATATACGGGAAATCCGAAAATTGAGGGCGCAGGGCACAGGGAGCAGAGTACGACGTGTTATTTTCATATCCATTTTCTTAATCACTCTTTTTTTCTGCACTCTGACCACTGCTCCCTGCACCCTTCATTTCTCCTAGTTTGCCGCCGTGATCCAGTTGAGGATCGTTGTATAATCGTCATCGATTGTCGCCAACGGCGAAGGGTCGATTACGACTGGCAGACCACTAACGCTATCGATTTCAATCATATCGACACCGCCGTCGCTGGATCCGATGGCCTTCAGCAACAGGATACTGGCTACCGGATCTGTCACATTCGTCCGTGCAGCAACGGCACCAAAGTCACCCTCTGCATTGCCCGTCAAAACAAAGTCACTTGGGCCATCAGGGACATGGCAGGACTGACATCGGGCACTGAGAATGGGTAAAATGCTTGCCGCGAAAACCTCCTGATCAAGGTTTTTTCTTCCCGGATTGGCAATAATTTCTCTGTTTGTAAACTGTGCGCCGAGATCAATCCACTCCACCAGAGTGAGACGGTCGGCCTCACTAAGCAGGGTTTCATGCGCATTCACATCAGAGACTGGCAAGTCCTTACCCGCCCTCAATTCTTCATTAAAGAGTCGTTCGATGAGGTGGCTTTGCCGCGATTCTCCATTCGCAACCAGGTTGGAATCATCCATCCCGGCAACCAAGGCTTCGTAAGAAATTGTGAATCCGGCTCCCGAAAAGTCGCCGCTTAAATCGAGCCCTGCTTCTGGGCCAATGCCTGCGGGGTTGGTAACGGAATGACAAGAAACACAACTGGCATCAAAGATTGTCTGAATGTTGTCGACATAATCGATGACCTCTACTGCTGGTGGCGTCATGGTGGATGGCAAGGCACGATTGAGCGCAATCGAATCCGTCGCAAGGCGCTGTGGCTCACCTCGTCTCGGAGAATGGCAACCGTTACAGGTTTTTTGTTCACCTGGACGAACCTGAAGCCAGTTTTCTTTCACCTTAAATGAACGTCTTTTTGAATCAACAACATTCAGGGTGAGCGCTGTCTCCGCCGGTACATTCACACGGAAAGAACCATCGGCCTCGACAGGGGCATAACCCAGAATTTTTTGACGTTCAAAACCGGTTGCTCCGATGTCTTCACGACCGACACCCGGCATACTCGGCACGGCTTCAATCACTCGGACTTCCTTCACCACCTGAAGATCCACATCGGCGAGCAGTGCTGTAAAATCAATATTACCCGCACCGTCTCTCGGAATGGTGACACCCAGCACGCCGTTTGAAAGCGCACGGTTTGCCTCGGAGTCATAGACACTTGCCGCAGCCAGGGTACCTTCACCCTGCCCGATTCGATTGGCCATCTTCGTGGGTTTTGCAGTGGGAATCTGATTCTGAGGCACAGCCATCAGCGGCACCGGTTCCAGAAAGACATCACCCGATCCGGTTGTCGGTGTTTTGATGGGCTTGAGTGTGCCATCCGTATTAAACATCCAGATTCCGTAGTTCGGTGCCTCGCCCTCGGCGACACTTCCCAGAGAGTAGGCCGTCAAGTAGCGGTTGGAGCCATCCGGCACTTCGTAAGCACTATAATAACGGCCTACCTCGGAAATACCGCGCCCGGTGGGAATGGCTTGTCCTGTCAATTGCAGGGAGGCCGTATTGGGGTTTTCGCCCTCATTTGCGACATCAAGCACACCGATTGCGCCCCCTTCAAAGGTGCCGCTCAAGGGCATCATCATGGCGGTCAAACGCCCATCAGCTCGTTCGCGAACGTCCAAAAAAGAATTGACGCCGGAATGGGAACCATATTTCACAAACATGTCTGTGCCATCCGGTTCCATGAAAAAGATGGAAAATTTATTAGAGCGACCGAGATGTTCCCAACGACTGAAAAGGATGGTACCGTCTTTCAAAACAGTTGGATTCCGATCATGGCTCTGATTAAAGGAAATTTGTACAATTTCGCCTGCGTCACAGGTATCCTGGCCGGGAAGCCTGGCTTGTGTGCGATCCAGCATATGAAGCACCAGTGCTTTTCGGCGCTCATATTCATCAAGGTGACCCGGTCGGTCGGAGGTAAAGACAATGCGGCCATCCGGCAGAAAAGCCGGATCGACTTCATTATCGTCTCCACAAGTCAATTGTTCAGGAACCGCAGTACGAGAACCGTCGGCATTGACAGACACTTCATAGAGGTGCCAATTGTCTCCACTATTCTTCTTCATTGAAAAAACGATTCTAAATTCATCTGA
>CAZRYI010000015.1:7298-17230 GCA_964604255.1 uncultured Nitrospirota bacterium | reverse complement strand
GTGCCGGAAAAGCGGGAAAGGGTTTTGCCGTTGTGGCCAATGAGGTGAAACAGTTGGCAAAGGCGACGGCGGAAGCCACAGAAGAGATCCGTGATCAAATTTCCACCATCCAAAATAATACCCAGGAGGCCGTTGATGCGATTAAAGAGATCACCGAAATTATCAAACAGAACAATGAAATTGCCTTGACGATTGCGACCGCAATGGAGCAACAGGCAGACACAACGGATGATATCAGCCAAAGTATGGGGCAGGCGGCACGCGGCACAGAAGAGGTGGCGAAACAAATTACCACGATCCTCTCTGCCGCACTCGCAAGTTCAAAAGGTGCGGATAATATTGAGGCTTCTTCCAGACAATTTGCCATGATGGCAGATCGTTTTGTCGGATTGACGGGTGGTGATGACGGTGGGACAAAAAACCAATCTGAAGGCCAGCTTGAAGATTCGATGGACGATATAGGAGGTGATATCGAGTTGTTTTAGGTTTTATTCTTAATATGTGGCAGTCGCAATGAGGCCGATAATACCTCTGCGATACGCAAAAACAGGAATATTGGAGTTGTTATCCTGGTAAAGATATTGTGCCGTCAGGTTGAGGTGCTGATTCAATGGCCTAGAGAAGGCCAGGATGAAAAGAAGATCCTCATCTTTTCGTTCTTTTGAAAGATCAAGTTGATTTTTATTTTTGAATTGACGTTGTGTGGCATTTGCCTCAAAAGTCGTTGTTATTTTTTTCCAGGCGGGCAGTGCAAGCCCTATTTTGATGTGGTGACTGTCAAAGCTCCAGTCATCTTCTGCGACTGCATCTCCTGCCTCTTCCATCTCAAAAGCATAACTGCCATAGATACTTCCATTGTCACCAATGCGAAGATAATGGGAAAGGGTTGCTTGATGTACTTTGACATCCCGCTCTGAATTCTGAGGGAAAAGCGGAAAGTTGTCCTTGAAGTCTTTATTACCATAAAAATAAGTCACTTCGGTCAGCTGTTTTTTTGAATGCACCCGAATAAACCGAGGGCCGATTTTTTGACTCAACAAAAAATCATTGCCGCCGAGTGTTGCGAACTGAAGTTCATATTTCAAACCCAGTTCATTCTTTCCAAATCGTCTACCCAATTGTGTAGACAAGTGGGTATCTTGGATGTCGAAATCGTTTAAGTCTTCTTCCGTGTGAAAGTTAGTGAAGTAGCTGAGTGCCAGTTCGCCATTCCAGGTGCGACTCTTGAGCCACTGATACTTTCCTCGAAGATAAAAAATGCCGACAAAATCAGATTTTTCTGAAATACCAGCGGGTGCAGCAGAAGTCTGCCTCGGTTCCAGAATCACATTATCATCGTACTGAATACCCAGAGAGGCAGTCAGATGAAATCGTTTTTTCTGCTTTGGCATTGTGTCGATTCGGGTGATGAATTCCCGCGCAGAGTCGGCAAGTTCTCCATCGGAACTGAGGGTAATCACACCTTGAAATTCTTTCATCGCCGAATCGAGATCACCGGCCTGAAATTCAGAGGCACCAGATAGAAAGTGCATTTCTGCCGCAAGTGCAGGATCGAGAGACACGGCTTTTTCAAGTTTTGCTTCTGCTTCGCTTTCTTTGCCATTTCTCCTTAGGATCACACCCTCATAAAAGTAAACACGAGCGCGTTCAGGATCAATACGTCTAAGCAGTTCAAAGGATTTCAGTGCCTTTTCATCTTCTCGTATTTGATAGTAGAGCACTGCCAGGTCAAAGTGGGCCGGCATAAAGGTGCGATCCAGTTTGAGTGTTTTCTGAAAGGTTTTTTCCGCCTCTGCCACCCGGTTTGCCCGTGCATGGGTGACGGCGATGTAATAATAAGCTTGCACTCCATTGGGTTTTTTGGAAAGCGCTGCTTTGAAATGCCGGAGCGCTAAATCCAGGTCATTGTGTTCTAATCCGACAATTCCTTTTGAAAGTAGGGAGTCGTAATTGTCTGCCGTTTCTCCAAAAGACAAGCGGGGAATTGCAAAGATGCTAATGGCAATCAACAAAATAATTGGGAAATTTCGACGTATTCTTTGCATATTCACCTTATTCGATAAGCTGTGATGAAGCAGTTTTTTTATGGTAATTGAATCTCAATTTGTACCGGAACCCTTGCGGGACTGCCAGCACCGCCATTGTCTATCGTTTGCTGGGTGATTTCAGGAATGAATGGCACCGGGGAATTTCGAAAATTGCCTTCGAGACTCCGGGGTAAACCGGCAAGCTGGGGGAGATTGCTCATTGCCTGAAAATCCAAGAGGACACTCTCTCCTTTTTCAGTATTCTCAACTCCGGCAAGGATTGCAGTCAAATTGAGTTCTACGATGGGTGTATTCAAAAGTGCTTTTCTTGCCAATGCAAAACGAGGGTCTTCTTCAAGTGCGAGAAAAAAAGAACGCGAAGCTTCAGGGTATTTCCCTTGATCAAAGAAATCAAGGCCTTCCGAAAAATGTTGAAAGGCGACTAAATTTTTTGTATGCACCTTTTCAACCGCAAGACGGGTTCGACTGTCGAGACTTTCCCGGCAGTGTCCGATGCCGCATAAAATCTTAAAAACCAGGGTTTTTTCAAGTTGATAGAAAGACGAAAGGGGGCCGCTTACATCACTTGAAGCGAGACGCTGGCCATTTTCTGTTCGTGTCACTGTGGCATCCAGGCGCATTTTTTGTGCCTCAAAGTCAAGAAAACTCCCCGTCGTGACCCGGCTTGCACCCAGGAGTTTTCCGAGACGGGGGGCATTTTTTTGATCAACCAGGCTCGATCCTGCCAATTTTAATTCGTTTAAGACCGCTTGCATTTGAATGCGCTCAACGACCGTCAAACCCTTGATATTCGACAAATCGCTGATGATCATTTCTGCCAAACCTTTTGACAAAGGATTGTAGCTTTTATCTCCCAGGTTCTGAAAGGGAGAGACGGCAATGGTCTTGGGATCGTAATCAATCGATAAAGACTTTTCTTGATCCACTGCAATTTTGGCTGTCCGTTGTGCTTCCTGTTTGATCAGGATACTTAAATATTTAGACACTTTTCGAGCGCCTTCACTGCCTTTTTCCAAACGCACATAGTTTTTCCAAGCCCGTATTGTTAGGCCGGAATTGCCGAGGCGCAAGTGGCTTAAACCGAGATAAAGGGATTGGTAGTTGCTCCATGTTTCTAAGCCGCCAAGCACCTTCACAATTTCAGTGTAGCTGCCAGCTTGATAAAGGTCTTTAATTACCTGTCGACTCATCGTCTCTTTTGACCATGCCACTGCTGGCAAGGCAAGCATAAAGCTTAGAAACAGTACTGAGAAAGTTTTGGCAATTTTCAAATCTGCTGGTGATTTCATTGCGCGCGTCAGCTTCATTCCAGCTCCTTTAATAATAAGGCATCCATTCGGCTTCGAGCGACTTGATTGCTGGAGTCGAGCTTGAGCGCCTTTTGATAATGTTTTAATGCTTGATCCGGTTTATTTTTCCGTTCAAAAACGAGCCCTCTTTGAAGATGATCCTGACTGGAACCCGGCAGGTGCCTTGTCAGCAAAGCGGCTTTTTTGAATAGCCTTTCTGCCACTTTTTTCGACAAAGCTGTCTCAATAGCTTTGCTTCCAGAAAGTGTGCCTTGCTGGGCAATTCCTTCAACCCTGCCGCTTTCAACTTCAATCACACGGGCATCCATGCGAAGTGCTTTGCCAATGGCCATATAACTGCCGGTGACCAGATATTGTGCGCCCAACAACTTTCCGAGGTGGAGGCGCCCTGCAGTCTCAGTCAGTTCTCGGCTGGAGAGTGAAAGTTCTTCCAGCACTTTTTCAATTGATTCCCGATCCAGCACCACCACGTCCGGTTGTCCTGTCAATTGTTCAAAAACATGCTCTGTGAAATCCTGCCCCAAACCGCTTGTTGCCGAAGATTGATCCACACTGTTATTCGTAAAGGGCAGGATGGCGACTGTTACAATTTCGGGCGCATCTCTTGTCACCAGCTGAGGTTTAACAAGTGTTTTGTTTGTGCAAGCACTCAGGAAAAATAACAGGCTCAAGATGCAAAGCGTTTTTGCAGATGCTGAATTGCAGATCCTATTGTTTTGCATTTTCCAGCACCTTTTGGTCTTTTTCAATCTTTCCGGTCTCTTCGGTCAACTTGCCGTATGAAAGCCGATCTTCCACTTCAACAATTTCAAGCAGTCCAACTTTTTTCTTGCGGTGCCCAATGATCTTGCCATCCATCATAATGGCATCACCCTCGGCGATGATTTTCATTTCCGTCCCGGGACGCAGCCCGTGTTGCTTTCCCAGATTGATAATGATCTGTCCGTCATCTTCAATCAGCGCAATTTTTCCGCGAAGCGGATAGAGGGATTGAATTTTTTTCTCTAGACCATTCCCGGTATCATCCGCAAGTGTCATCAGGTTTTTATTTGTGCCGATTTCATCGGAATAAGTGATTTTAATGGCTGAAGTTTCCGGGTCGATCATGCGTAGGCTTAATCGCGCGCCTTGTGGGGTTTGAACAAGGTTGCCAGTCACAATCAAACGCGCAGCAAGCAGTTTTCCTAATTTAAGGGCTGTTCTCTGGTCAGCCAGTTCCGAAGACCCCAGTTTAAGTTCGGTCAGCAGTTTGTCCATAATTTCTCGTTCGACCACTGAAACCCGACCGGAGTCCATCAAATTTTGGGAAATTTCCTGTTGAAGGACTTCCACCATGCCTTCACGAAGCAGACCACCTCCCGAAGATTTAAAACCCAGAAATGCCAGGGTCATGGGTCGGGAAGACCAGGTGTCAGAAATCTTGGCACTTGAAACGGCCCCTTTTTGAAAACGCTCACTCAGGTCATTGACCAAAATATCCACCCGTTTCTGCCGAGCCATATCTTCTTTGAATGCCAGGTTTTGCATCACACGTTTTGCCAGCAGGATGGCAACACTGTCTTTCGGATCGGTGATCAGGGCCTCTTCGTAAAGTGCGAGTGCCGCTTGGGCCTTGCCCTGTTTTTCGTAAAGTGCCCCCCGGTTCGTCAAAATTTCAGAAGAAAAAGGGTTTTTGTAGGAGGCCTGAAGATACATTTCTTCGGCTTGTTTATATTGACCTTGTTCAGAATGAATGCGGCCTGCTTGATTAAACACTTCCGCTGCCTGCCAGTCCTGGCTGAGTTTACCTTCTATGGCTCGATCATAGGAGGCCAGTGCACCCTCCTGATCTCCTTGGCTGGCGAGGATATTGCCTTTGATTAAATGGACCAGACCATTTTGTGGATCTTTTTTGTTGATCTCTTCTGCGATTGCCAGCGCCTTCTCATTTTCACCTTTTTTAAAATGGACTGCTGCGAGACCTTCTTTGCCGAGTACCGCATCCGGGGAACTTTGATGTGCGACCTTGCTAAAGACGACTTCAGCCTGACTAAATTGCCCGTCCTCTAAAAGTGCATTCCCCAGACCGGTCTGGGCATAAAGACTGTCCGGCTTTATTTTCAGTACATTTTTGTACAGTTTTTTTGCCAGCATCGTTTTTTTTAATTGGAGGCTGCGTTGTGCAAGCGCGGTCATAAATTGCGCCGATGTCGGCCCGCCGCCCTGAAGAATATCCGTCACTCGTCTTGAAGCACTCAAGACGTAAGTTGTTGGAAAAATAATTTGAATGCCATATTCCCGAAATATTTTTCCCTTGTCCTGGATGACCGGAAAGGGGAGTTGCATTTTTTCAAGGGAGTCCTCAATGTTTTTAGTTCCAGACTTGCTGATGGCATAAACTGCAATACCCGAATTTTTAAATTCGGGATATTGCGCTTTAAGGCGTTTCAAACCTTTTATTGATGGTTTGGAGTTTTGTTTGAAGAAATAAAGAATCGACATTGCAGGCTTCTTGTCAGTCTGCAAAGCTGGGAACATCGGAGCGAGTTCTCCTTTTTTTGGCGCTGCCTGTCCGATTGACGCATTGAGGATGAGCAGAAAAAAAGTAGTAATGAATGCAGTCATGAAGCTTGTCATCTTAAGCGTTTTCATGGTCTTGTCTCCGCTAGCAATGTAAGGTTAATGGGTGTGGATTCTCCTGCAGGCACATCAATCGTTGCTTCTAAGGCATGATAACCTTTTTTGACAACAAGCAATTCGTAAGGCTGTTCTGAGGACAATTGCAGCGACATGGGACTGCTGCCCATCAGCTCGCCATTGATTAAAATGTCGGCCCCGCTCGGCGTCGTCTCAAAAAGCAAGAGCCCGGAAGAAAGTTTCAAGCGTTCCGCTTCAGCCTCGGCTTTGATCCGAGCGAGTTCTTTGGCTTCTCTCTCTGCTTCGACCCTGTTCTCTTTGTCCGCAAGCGTAGGGGAGGTGATTTCTGTTTCGATGACGGCCTTTGTTGGTTCAGACGACTTCTGAAGCACAAAGAACAAGCCACCTGCAAGGACCAATAAAATGGAGACCAACACAGCGTAACGGATCACGGAGGGCTTCGGCTTTTCTTCTACGACCGCATTGCCTGCCGCTGCCGGGAGGTCAAAAGGGCTCGTTATTTTGGTTTCATTGTCTTCATTTACTTGGGTTTTGGATTCAAAATGAGATAGAGTCACTGGTTTTTCAATGCTCTTAAAAAGGGCATCGGCCATTTCGTCCCCAGACGCAAAACGATGTTCGGGCATTTTTTCCAGCGCCTGCATGACCACGGTGCTTAAAGGTTCGGGAATGCCGGTCGAAAGAGTGGCAGGTGCATCAGGTGTATGACCCAGCACTTTCATCATGATACTTGCGAAGGATTTGCCCTGGAAGGCTTTTGTTTTTGTTAACAGTTCATAAAGCAAAACGCCTAGAGCAAAGAGGTCGGAACGACCGTCCAGTTTATCTCCACGACACTGCTCTGGAGACATGTATTGAGGGGTGCCGGTCAGACAATCCGTTCGTGTTAAGGCTGTATCGTCTAACCTGGCGATGCCGAAATCTGCAATTTTGACATTTTTTAAATCATCTGAAAGTAGGATATTCCCCGGTTTAATATCTCGATGGACAATACCTCTGGAGTGAGCAAAATCGAGTCCACGGCAAATCTGTATGCCGATATGAACGATTTGATCAATTGAAAGCCCTCTTTTGGATTTGATCACTTCAGCAAGAGAAATACCTTCTACGTATTCCATGACGATGTAGGCGCGACCGGAACCGGTTTCTTCTCCGGCATCAAAAATCGTCACAATATTAGGGTGTACTAAGCGACCGAGTGCCCGCATCTCCTGCTGAAAGCGCTCTCCGATACCGGTGTCGTCTTCCAGCAGCTTGGCATGAAGACATTTCAAAGCAACGGTTCGATTGATTTTTGGATCGTTACCCCGGTAAACGATGCCCATTGCACCGCGCCCCAGTTCTTCAACAATTTCGTAACGTCCTAGAGTGTCCATTTATCTCAATCTAATGAATCGATAGTCAGAATTTGAATCTTATCCTTTATTGTTTTGTTTCTGCAATGTGGAGCCAATTTGCAACCTCTTTGGCATCAGGCGCGTTGGGTTTCAGTTGCAGATATTTTCGATAATGTGAGACCGCTTTTTTTTGATGATTCAGGTGATTGCCATAAAGAATGCCAAGATTATAGTGGGCTTCCACATATTCAGGATCAAAGGAAAGTGCATTGAGAAAGGCTTTCTCCGACACCTTGTATTTTTTCATGCGCCGATAGACTTCTCCAAGATTGCTATGTGTCATGGCCGATTCGTTCCAGAAAGAGGTACTCCTTAATAAGGCATTTACTGCATCTTCATGACGGTTTTTCTCCGCAAACAGAGTCCCCATCTTAAAAAAACTTTCTCCCAAAAAACGTCGTGCTTCCTCTGCCGGGAGGGCAAAGGAGATGCCTCTCGCATTTTTAATAACACCTACAATCACGCCGGTGACTTTTCCTGCTTGATTTAAAAGGGGGCCGCCGCTATTTCCAGGGTTGATTGCGACATCGGTTTGCAGGAGTCTCATGCCGTCTAGGCGTCGCTCCGGCGCACTGATGATACCTTGTGAAGCCGAATGATTGAATCCAAGCGGGCATCCAAGGGCAATGACGGGCGCACCCACTCCAGGCACACCATCCCGGGCAAATCTTAGCGGCGGGATTTTTCCGAAGGAGATCTGCAAGAGGGCCAGGTCAAGTGTTTCGCTGACGGAGAGCAGTTTCGCCGCGTAGCTTGATCCATCTTGAAAGTAGACCAACAAGGCGCTTGCATCTTCTATCTGATGTCTGCTTGCGAGAATGTAGCCACCCCTGGCGATGACAAAACCACTGCCTTCAATTTTTTTTTTGCCGATCTTTCCTCTGATACAAACAATTTGCAGGAAAGAAAAGGGCGAACGCGTAGTCGGGGACTGGATCTTCGTAAAGAGTGTCTGGCCTTGTTTCTGTAGGGTAATGACTTTTTTCGGGTTGAATTGCTTGAGGTGCTCAGACGCACTCGCCGGAGAAAAAGCAAAACTGAAGCTTAGAGCGCAGGAGACAATTTTTATGGATAGAGTCATTTTCATAGGAGCCTACCTTATGACTCATTTTTCTGAAGGCGTCAATCCCCGCATTCGTCCTGCACTCTGATTATTCTTGTATGGATAGAGTGAGTGTATAGTTTTCATCACTCGCACTATCCATCGCATCCACATAAATATCGTATTGACCTGGTGAAAGCGGGGAGCCTAATTGCACGGATGTCGAAATGAATTCGAGATTATTATTCGCATTGGCTGATCTTAAAATAATCAGGGAGGTATCACGGCTGCCAAGATAAAGGTCAAAATCGGCAAGCCGGTCAGTGCTTGTTAGAGAAATGAGCACATGAGTGGGTACGGTCAAAGTGAAGGTATATTGATCTTCAATGGAGATCGGGTCTCCAAAAGCGAGCAAATCTATTGAAGTGTCACCTGCTTGAGCCGTTCCTTTTGCCACCGAAGGGAGGGTGAGCGGCTGGGCATCTGTAACACTCTCATTGGGTTCCCTTTCTAAAACAGCAGGGTCTTTCGTGACGGTCAGGGTATACATTTCATCATTAATGACTGCTACAGCATCGACAAGAATCCTGTAGTCGCCGGGAAATAAAGGGATGTTGAGGACATCGTTGGCATTGCCAGGATTTGTACTGATTTGAAACACCAGATTCGATGTGACACTGTGCAGGTAAAGATCGAAGTTTCCGCTACTCTGGGTGTTCAAAAGTATATTGAGCACTGCGGTGGAGTCCAGCGTAAAGGCATAAGCATCCTCAATACTGGCAGTTGTGTTGTTCGGTAGAAGAGCCAGACTGCCGGGATCACTCTCTTTTGCGATGCCTGTAATGATGGCAGGGATGGTAATCGGCTGCGCGGTACTGACTGTGTCGTTGGGTTCAATTTCTGAAATTGGAAAGGACGCAGGATCATTGGGATCAATTTGTGTCCCGCTTGTTGTGATAAAGGTGGGTGTATTGCCATTGCTGGCAATGGTTCCGATGTTTGTTAACTTTCCGTCGGCTGCATCTATTTTGTAAGTTGTGATTGTATTTGAGAAGGGATTTGTAACATAGGTGAATTGTCCAGAGGGATCAACAGTTACCGAGGTGGCAAAGTCTCCCAGTGGAAAGTCAGAAATATTTGTTAAAGCCCCGCTTGTAGGATCAATTGCATAAGCCGTGACGGTGTCGGAAACAGCGCTGACGACGTATACGAACTTTCCGGAGGGGTCTATCGCAATCGATAAAGGATTGGCAACAGACACAATCGGATCACCGATGTCTGTCAGCGCGCCGGTGTTTTCTATTTTGTAAGCCGAAACCGTGTTCGATATGAAATTGACAACGTAGATAAACTGACCGGAAGGATCTACTGCAAGAGAAGCCGGATTACTTCCGGTCAAAAAAAGACCGGAAATTTCTTTCAATAAGCCCGTATCGGAATTGATGGTAAAAGCGGTGATGCTGTTGGATGTTTCATTGATGACGTAGACAAACTGACC
>CAZRYI010000015.1:5113-7198 GCA_964604255.1 uncultured Nitrospirota bacterium | reverse complement strand
CACCGGTTGTCGGGTGTATTGAGAAGGCTGCTACCGAGTCGGAACCTGCATTGGCAACATAGGCAAACTTGCCCACGAGTGGATCGTTAACGGTAATGATGCGGCTATCTGGACTCGGATCATCGAGATTTAAGCTGTCGGTCACGACGAAGGTAATCGTGTAGATGCCGGGGGTATCAAATGTCACCGGCTCTGGATCTTCGACCGTAACATCTGTCGCACCACCGTCAAAATCCCACAAAAAAGTCAAAGGGGTATTGCCGTCTGGATCGGCTCCGGTGCCGGTGAAATCAATGCTTTCACCCGCATTGATTGTTCGATCTCCTGAAGGTGCATCAATCACACCATTGGGGGCCTGATTGTTGACCGTAATGGTACGTGTATCAGGTGTTGCATCACTCAATCCTAAAGCATCGGTCACGGTAAAGGTAATTGTGAAAGTGCCAGGTGTATTAAATGTGACCGGCCCTGGATCTTCCGTTGTTGAATTTGTCGCACCGTCGTCAAAATTCCAGAAAAAAGTCAAAGAGGTATCGCCATTTGGGTCAGTCCCGGTACCGGTGAAATCAATGCTTTCCCCCGTGTTGATTGTCTGATTTCCTACGGGGGAATCAATCACGCCATTGGGTGCCTGATTGGGAAAACTGCCTGGATTTTCTGGGTTGGTTCCAAGCTCTATTTCTTCTAAATTGTCGAATCCGTCCCCATCGTTATCGGGTTTGATCAGGGGTGGGAAAATAATTGCTGTTGTGCTACCTGCTAGGATTTCCAGTGGGGTGCTTGCAGTTGCGACTAAAATACGCTTGTCGTTGAGATCAAAAAGAAAATAGCGAATGGTAAAGGTATGTATTCCTGCCGGAAGGGCCGGAATGGTCATACATGCACCGATTACCCCGCAGGCACCACTGCCATCAAGATCAATCTCCAGCGTAAATATTCCGATGTCTGCGACTTCAATTTCTCCTTCCAGACTGGCAAAATTTGTTTTTTGAAGCGCTTTGGGGATTGCGAGAGCAACAGTCCCTCCAGGATCTATTGAACCTGAAGAAGGTGTTTTAGATTCGGAACTTTGTTCACAGCTTAGAAGAAAAAATGAAAATAAAAGGCTGACAAGGCTGCGATAAAAAGGACGCTTAGTTGAATGATTGCGTAGCTTCAGCATTTTAATACTCCGCTTGTAACGGTGTCGATTTTTCCTTAAGGGGTGTGCTGCTACTCCGGTAGGGCACCGGAAAATGAGGCGCTTCCTGTGGGCGTTGCCGTTGTCGGACTATCTCCGCCGCCTCCACCGCCTCCTCCGAGCGCGGCACCTCCCAGGACTGCCAAGGCAATTGTCCAGACCCACCACTTTTCATACCAGTGTTCTTCTTGGGTTTTTGAGGTTCTGAGTGCTAATGGTATTGTTTGCAATGGGGCTCTTTTTCTTGGCGCACCGTCCACGTGCATCGGCGTTTTTTTGATTTCCTCCACTTTGTCCGGGCTTGGAAAACCGGAGACCCTTAAGGCCAAGGGAAAGAATGAAAAACCGTGCGAGGCAATATTACCTGCTGGATCAGCTGCCTGGATGTAATATTCAAAAACAGGACTTGTGAGGCGATCTTTCGGGATTGTCGTAGCGTAACGCCCTTTTCCTTCTGGCAGCATTTTGACCCCGAAAAAATTCTTCATTCTATCGGTGCGGTAAAAAAATACGACCTTGTTAACGCCGACGTTATCGGTGACCTTGATCTTGAAGTGAAGGGGAGAGTTGGTGTTGACCGTCGGGATGGTCGTTTCGTGTTGAATCAGCGGGGCAAGAAAATCTTCTCCGGTTTTCTGATCGACAGGAATGGTGGAAATGGATAGGGTGAGTGGAAAAAATGAGAAACCGTGTGAGGCGGTATTGCCTGCTCGATCACCTGCCCAAATGTAATACTCAAAGCTCGGGCTGGAGAAACGCTCTTTCGGAATGGAAACGCTATAGTTCCCCTTTCCGGTCGGCTCCATATTCATACTGAAATAGGTTTTTTTTCTGTCTGTGCGAAAAAAAAGAGTGACCTTGCTGACTTCGACATTATCTGTGACCCTGGTCTCGAACCTGAGGGA